>NZ_JARBCJ010000170.1:0-6988 GCF_028803055.1 Mumia sp. | reverse complement strand
CGTGCCACGCTGCCGCGCCGACAGCCGCGAGCACCGACTGGAGACGGATCGCCGGCCTCTACGGGCAGCTTGCCGAGCTCACGCGGTCGCCCGTCGTCGCGCTCAACCGCGCCGTCGCGGTCGGCATGGCCGAGGGGCCGGAGGCCGGACTGACGCTGGTCGCTGAGCTGGAGGGGAGCGGCGCGCTGCAGGGCAACCACCTCCTGCCGGCCGTCAAGGCCGACCTGCTGCGCCGGCTCGGACGCGCCGACGAGGCTCGCACGTCGTACGAGGAGGCACACGCGCTCGCCCGCAACCAGCCCGAACGCGACCACCTCGCCCGAAGGACCGCGGAGCTCGGCACACCGACGTGAGAGCGACCGGCCGAGGCACGACGCGCGCGATGGGGCAGGCTGTGCCTCATGTACTTCGTCGGAGTCGACCTCGCGTGGGGTGAGCGCAAGCCGACGGGCCTCGCGGTCATCGACGCGACGGGGCACCTGGTGCACGTGTCCGCGGCACGGACGGACGATGAGATCACCGAGGCGTTGGAGCCGTACACCGCGGGTGACTGCCTCGTGGCGATCGACGCACCTCTCATCGTCACCAACGCCTCCGGCAACCGGCCCGCCGAGGCCGCGCTCAACCGGGACTTCGCGCGCTTCGACGCCGGCGCTCACCCGTCCAACACCGCCAAGCCCGAGTTCTCCGAGAAGCCCCGCGGTGCACGACTCGCGGCGCGACTCGGGGTGGACATGAACCCGCGCTCGGGGCGTGCTCGCCGGGCCATCGAGGTCTATCCGCACCCGGCGACGGTCGCCCTCTTCCGACTGGGTCGGACGCTGAAGTACAAGAACAAGCCCGGCCGCGACCTCGAGCAGCTCCGTACCGAGCTGATCGTGCTGCTCGGCCTCATCGAAGGGCTCAGCGCCGCCGACCCGCGTCTGGTCGTGGACACGGCCGAGGCCGGGGACACGTGGCGCGCCCTGCGCGAGGCCGCCGAGGCGGCCGAGCGCAAGAGCACGCTCCGCGTGGTGGAGGACCAGGTCGACGCGGTGCTGTGCGCGTACGTCGGTCTCTTCGCGACCCGGCGCCCGGACGAGACCACCACGTACGGGGACTTCGAGACGGGCTACATCGTCACCCCGAGCCTCCCCGAGGGGTTGAGCCCCGCGCCACGGGCGAAGCGGATCGTCGCGCCCACCACCCGCGATCCCCGGTCAGCCGTGCGCGAGTACGCCGAGCGGCAACCGCGGCTGCGGGCATCCGCTGCCGAGTTCGTGCGGCTGGTGACCTCGATCCTCGACGACGCCGGCATCAACTACCTGACGGTGACCGGGCGTGCGAAGTCAGTCGCGTCCTTCGCCGACAAGGCGACGCGTACGGCCGACGGGGAGCCCGTCTTCACCGACCCGCTCCGCGAGATCACCGACCAGATCGGGATCCGGGTCATCACCTACGTGCAGAGCGACGTCCAGGCCGTCGTCGACCTGTTGGACGACCAGGTCGTCGTCCACGACGACCGCGACATGGGGCGGGAGACGGCGAGCGAGGGCCGGTTCGGGTACGCGAGCCGACACCTGCTGATCAGCCTCGGGGCGGACGGTGACGCCCAGCACCCGGACCTCGCCGGGCTCCGTGCCCAGGTGCAGGTCAGGACGGTGCTGCAGCACGCGTGGGCGGAGTTCGAGCACGACATCCGCTACAAGGGCACCGTCCCCGACGAGCACGTCCCCGACCTCGACCGCCGATTCACCCTGGCGGCCGGGCTGCTGGAGCTGGCCGACCGCGAGTTCTCCACGATCCGGGAGCGCCTCCGCGGCTCGCTGACCGATCCCGGGCTCGACGAGGGCGGGGAGGACCCCCGCATCACGCCTCGCGACCTCGCCGCGTTCCTGGCCGACCGCTATCCCGACGCGGGCTGGTCACGGCCCGACCACTACGACTGGATCGCCGGGCTGGTGCTGGAGCTGGGGATCACCTCGCTCACCGAGCTGGGCGAGATCCTGCGCTCGGTCGACGTCGCCGCCGTCACCGAGCGGATGGCCTACCGCTACCCACCGGGCGCCGTGCGCAGGCTCGACGACGCCCTCCTGCGGGAGTACGGCGAGCAGTACATCGCGCTGCACGGGAACGCGCACCGCGTGCCGCTCCTGCGCGCGCGGCTCGCCAAGATGTCGGACGGACCGTCGTCGGCCGGCGACGACGAGGGGTGACTCCCGGTCAGTCGGTGCCGACGAGCCCTGTCTGGTAGGCGACGACGACCAGCTGCGCGCGGTCCCGCGCTCCGAGCTTGGTCATCGCACGGCTGACGTGGGTGCGAGCGGTGGCAGGGCTGAGGAAGAGCTCGCCACCGATCTCGCCGTTGCTCATCCCCTTGCCGACCAGCGCGAGGACCTCGCGCTCACGGTCGGTGAGGACGGCGAGCCGCTCGTCGGAGGCCTGGGCGGCCTGGCGGCGTACGGCGAGCTCGGCGATGAGCCGTCGCGTGATCCGCGGGGCGAGCAGCGCCTCACCGGCGGCGACGACGCGGATGCCGTGCAGCAGCTCGGCCGGACCGGCGTCCTTGAGAAGGAACCCGCTGGCACCGGCCTGCAGGCCCTCGAAGACGTATGCGTCGGTGTCGTAGGTGGTGAGGATGAGCACGCGGACGTCGCGGAGACCCTCGATCGCGGCGATCCCCCGCGTGGCCTCGATCCCGTCGACCCGGGGCATCCGGATGTCCATGAGGACGACGTCCGGGCGGTGGGCGAGCGCGAGGCGTACGGCCTCGGCTCCGTCGCTCGCCTCACCGACCACCGCGATATCGTCCTCGACCTCCAAAAGCAGCCGAAGCCCAGAGCGGACGAGGCCCTCGTCGTCGACCAGGAGCACACGGATCGGTCGACCGTCGGTCGCGCCGTCACCGCCGCTCACGGGACGACCGTCCCGGGCGTCAGCGGCAGCCTCGCGACCACCTGGAAGCCGCCGGCGGGCGTCGGGCGAGCGTCGAGGTCACCGCCGAGGAGCTGACACCTCTCGCGCATCCCGCGGAGGCCCCTCCCCGGCTCTCCCGGCGACGCCCCGGGCCTGATGCCGCCATTCCGGCCGTCGTCGGCGACCCGGAGCTCGACCGTGCGGTGGTCGCAGCTCAGCGCGACGGTGACCTTCGTGGGCCCCGCGTGCCGGATCACGTTCGTGACCGACTCCTGCAAGATCCGGTAGACCGCCCCTCCGACCGCGCTCGACACGGGTACGTCGGCGCCGGTGCGCTCGAACGTCAGGTCGAGGCCGGCTTCGCGCGCGGTGTGGGTGAGCTCGTCGAGATCGGCCATGCCCGGCTGTGGCGCGCGGTCGTCCCGGTCGTCGCGCAGGACCCCGAGGATCGCGCGCATCTCGTCGAGAGCCCGCGAGCTGGTGCGCTCGATGGCCTCGAGGGTCGCCCGCGCCTCATCGGGTCGCCGATCGAGCACGTGCGCGGTGACGCCCGCCTGGACGTTGATCACGGCGATGGCATGGGCCACGGTGTCGTGGACCTCCCGGGCGATCCGCAGCCGCTCCTCGTCGACCCTCCTGCGTGCCTCCTCCTCACGCGTCCGCTCGGCCAGCTCGGCCCGCTCGAGGGCCTCGGCCGCGATCACCCGCCGCGACCGGACGCTCTCGCCGAGCGCCGCGCTCATCACCGTCGCGCCGATCCGGAAGAAGATCCAGCCGACCGCGGCCCTCGGCTCGACGTCGGCACCCGCCACCAGCCACACGACGCTCATCACGATGATCACGGACGCCGCCAGAGCGAGGGACCGGTGGCCGTCCCCGAGCGCGGTGAGCGTGTAGGTCGCCACGAAGAGCGCGATCCACCCCGGACCGTCGGGGTAGTCGAGGGAGTAGTACGTGACGCTGGCGAGCGCGGTCGCGAGGAACACCGCCACCGGCCACCGGCGGCGTACGACCAGGGCGGCCGCGCTCGCCGCGAGCAGCACGAGGCCGAGCCCTCCGAAGTCCGCGAGCGGGCGGATGACCGTCGCCGGCTCGGCCTCGACCTTGCTCACCGTGCCCTGGACCTGGAGGACCACCACCACGAGCGCGAGCACCGCGTCCTGCGCCCGTGCGGGCAGGCGGTAGCGGTCGAGACGCTCGATCGTGAGCATGAACCGATCCTACGGTCCGGCGACCGGGTCGCGGCTCCGTCGAGAAGCGCGACCACGTACGTCGACGGGCGTACGTGCGAGCCCGGAGCGCACGTCCCACGCACGAGGGAGAGACGTCCGACGGAGGACGCGGGACCGCGTGGATGCTCGCGACCATCGGTGTCATGACGCCACCTCCGACTCACACCGAGCCCATGACCGAGGCTGTGCCAGACCGCCGTACCCGCATGGAACGGTTGGCCGGCTTCGCCGGCCGCCACCGCTGGACCGCTCTCGCCTGCTGGCTGGTCCTGCTCGTCGCAGCGACGTTCGCCGGCCAGGCGGTCGGCGATGCGTACGACGACGACTTCTCCCTCCCCGACACGCAGTCGCAAGAGGTCGCCGACCTGCTCGAGACGCATGCCCCGACCCGCTCGGGCGACACCGTCGTCGTCGTGCTGCACGACGACGGCGGCTGGGCCAGCGACGTCGACCTCGATGCCCTGACCCGTGACCTCGCCGCCGTGGACCAGGTCGAGTCCGTCACGCCGCCGGACGCGCAGCGAGGCACCGTCTCGAGCGACGGGACGGTGGGTCTCGTCGAGGTCACGCTCGAGGGCAGGACGGGCGACGCGCCGTCCGCGACCTACGAGGAGCTCATCGAGGTCGCCGGGTCGTACGACTCGGGCCCGCTGCAGGTCGAGCTCTCCGGTGCCGGCGTACGGCAGGTCGAGGGCGGTGGGGGGTCGACCGCCGAGGCGGTCGGGCTGCTCGCGGCGGTGGTGATCCTGGTGCTGATGTTCGGGTCGTTCCTGGCGGCGAGTCTGCCGCTCATCACCGCCGTGCTCGCGGTGGGGTCCACCTTCGGGTTGACGGTCCTGCTGTCGCACGTGCTCACCATCCCCAGCTACACCCCCGCCATGCTGGCGCTGGTCGGTCTGGGCGTGGGCATCGACTACTCCCTGCTGATCTTCAGCCGGTACCGCAGCGAGCTGCTCGCCGGGGCCGGCAGGGACCGGGCAAGCCGCGTCGCGCTCGACACGGCCGGACGATCGGTGCTGTTCGCCGGCGCCAGCGTGATCCTCGCCCTTGGGGGCCTGTTCACCCTCGGCGTCGACGCGTACGAAGGTGCCGTCACGGCGGTCGCCCTCACCGTCCTCGTGACGATGCTCGCCTCCGTCACCCTCCTCCCCGCGCTGCTGAGCCTCTTCGGCAGACGGATCGAGAAGCGGGTCCACCGGCATGCCGCGAAGCGGGGCCGCGGCACCGGTCAGGTCTGGCGCCGCTGGGCATGGTGGGTGCAACGCGCGCCCTGGCCGGCCCTGGTCGTCTCCGTCGTCGCACTCGGAGCGCTCGCGATCCCCGCGGGGAGCATGAACCTCGGCTTCAGCGACGCCGGCACCGACGACGAGAGCACGACCGCGCGGGCGGCGTACGACCTGGTCAGCGAGAAGTTCGGGCCTGGCGCCAACGGTCCGCTGGTCGTCGTCACCGAGGGCACGGAGGACCAGGCGCGGTCGGCGTACGCCGAGCTGGCTTCGCACCCCGGCATCGTCGGAGACCGGGTGTCACCGCCGGTCGCCGTCGCCGACGGTCTGTTCCTCATCCGGGCCGAGCCGACGACCGGCCCTCAGGACGAGGCGACCGCAGACCTGGTGACCGCCCTCCGAGACGATCTCGGCGAACCGCATCTCGTGGGTGGCGCCACCGCGGCGTACGTCGACTTCTCCGACACGATGGCCGACCGGTTCCCTGTGTTCGTCCTCTGCGTCGTGGGGCTGTCCAGCCTCCTCCTGATGTGGGTCTTCCGATCGGTCGCCGTCGCCGTCAAGGCGGCGCTGCTCAACGTCCTCTCCATCGGCGCGGCGCTCGGCGCGATGACGCTCGTCTTCCAGGAGGGATACCTCGGAGCGCAGGCCGGTCCGATCGAGGCGTTCCTGCCCGTCTTCGTCTTCGCGATCGTGTTCGGGCTCTCCATGGACTACGAGGTCTTCCTGCTCTCCCGGATGCGGGAGGAATGGCTGCGGACCGGGGACGCGAGCCTGGCGGTTCGCGAAGGGCTGGCCCACACCGGCGGCGTCATCACGGCGGCGGCCGCGATCATGGTCGTCGTGTTCGGGTCGTTCGTCCTGTCACCCGACCGGATGCTGCAGCAGATGGGCTTCGCCATGGCGGTCGCCGTGCTCTTGGACGCCCTGGTGATCAGGTGCCTCGCCGTCCCTGCGGTGATGCGTCTCCTGGGTACCCGTGCGTGGTGGATGCCGAGGAGAAGCTCTCCTTCCCGAAACCGCGGGCAGGAGGCACCGGCGTGACCTAGGGTTGCTGCAAGTCATTCGCAACAACGTCGGCCTCGCAACTGTGCGATCCGTGGCGGCCTGAAAGGGCGGTGGCAACGCGATGCGCGGAGCGCTCCAGAGCGACCGACGACTCCGTCGGGGAGGGGTCCGCGGCCTCGTCGCGATCGTGGCCGCGGCCCTCGCGCTGGCCGGGTGCGGAGCCGGAGGTGGATCCTCCGAGCCGGGCGCGAGGACGACGATCCGGGTGGCGACCATGGAGCCGGTGGGGATCCTGGACCCGTGGGACTTCGTGGGCCAGTTCCATGCGATGGACCTGGTGTACGAGCCGCTGATCGCCTACGGCGAGGGTGGTGCGCTGGAGCCGGCGCTGGCGGAGTCCTGGGACGTGTCCGGCGACGGGTTGACGGTCACCTTCGCGCTCCGTGAGGGCGTGCGGTTCCACGACGGCACCGACTTCGACGCCGCGGCGGCGAAGTTCAACCTCGAGCAGTGGGTCGGCAAGGAGAAGTTCGCCTTCCTCGGCGGCTCCCGGGCGATCTCCTCGATCGAGACACCGGCCTCCCACACGCTGGTCCTTCGGCTGTCGGCGCCGTACCCCCCGTTGCT
>NZ_JARBCJ010000016.1:0-29063 GCF_028803055.1 Mumia sp. | reverse complement strand
GCCTTCTCTTGTTGGGGTGGAACTGCGGCCGGCGCGTTCTGCTGGGCCACCGCCCCCCCCCCCCCCCCCCCCCCCCCCCCCGGGCCGCGGGGGGGCCGCGGGCCGGGGCCCCCCCCGGGGCCGGGGGGCCCCCGGCGACCCGGCCCCCGCCGGGCCCCCCGCTTCGGTGGCTGCCACACGATCACAGCGCACGGTCCCGGCATCTCATCCCTCATGGAGGGCAGATGCCGGGACCGTGTGCTGTGCCGAGGTCAGTGTGCCGTGACGAGCGGGTGCTCGACGTACGAGCGCTTGGCGACGAAGCCTGCGTCACGGAGACGGTCCACCGAGATCGGGACGGCCGGGGCCGCGATCTCGGCGCGGTAGACCAGCGGTGGGAGGCCCTGTGCCGCGCTGATCGCGTCGAAGAGCTCGGCGTTGGTCGGCGGGAGCTCGGGATGGGTGAGGTTGTAGGTCCCGACGATCCGTGTCTCCACCGCGTGGACGATCGCGTCGGCGGCGTCCTCGACGTGCAGACGGTAGAGGAGCGCGTCCGCCCCGAACGGGACCGACCCGCCGAGGTACTGGTGGGCCATCGCGATCTTGGCGTCGATCGGCGGGTCGTCCGCGCCGAAGATGTCTCCGCACCGGAAGATCGTCGACCGGTCGCCGGCCTCGGTCCGGTAGACGTCCTCCATCGCCAGGAAGCGGTCGGGGCTCGGGTCGTCGGAGTCGGTCACGGGGGAGTCCTCGTCGACCATCTCGAGGTGGTTGGCGGCGCCGCCGTAGACCGACAGCGCGGACAGCGCGACGAGGTGCGGCGACCCGGGTGCGCTCGTGACGCTCTCGGCCGTGGCGACCAGGACCTCGTGGTAGGTCTTGGCGCGGTCCTCCGGTGTCATCGAGTGGGCAGCGACCGGTCCGGCGCTGACGACGACGGCATCCGCCTCGGCGACGGCTGCGTGCACCGCCTCACGGTCGGCCCCGCGCAGCACGACGACCTCGTCGAAGCGCGACGCGAGGTCGTCCACCCGCCCGGGGGTGGTGGTGGTGACGGTGACGTGGTGACCACGCTCGCGCAGCGTGGTGGCTGCCGAGGCACCCACGAGGCCGGCACCGATGACGAGGATCTTCACTGGGCGTTCTCCTTGCTCGTACGGATCTGGTCGAGGCCGGCGCGGACGGAGACGAGCTCGTCGACGCGTTCGGCTCCGAGAAACTTCTTCGAGAGCTCGTTCATCGGGTCGAGGGTGTAGCCGTAGGTGCGCAGCAGGTGGTCGCGCTCGCGCAGCGCGACGCGCTCCTCGAGAGGCACCGGCCGGGCCTCGCGGACCCACCCCAGCCAGGTGTCGACCCGCTGCTCCACCGCCGCGCGCAGCGTCGCGACCACGTCGTCGGTCCGGT
Organism: Mumia sp.; assembly: GCF_028803055.1. NCBI lineage: Bacteria > Bacillati > Actinomycetota > Actinomycetes > Propionibacteriales > Nocardioidaceae > Mumia > Mumia sp. The sequence continues at coordinate 27,680 of NZ_JARBCJ010000016.1, read as the reverse complement.
CGGCGACGTAGGAGCTCCCGACGGGGGAGAGGAACGCCCGCATGTACGTCCCGTGGCTGACCGACCAGGTGAACCGGTCGTCGCCGCGCAGCGAGAGCCACGAGGCGTTCTCGGGCTCGTAGTAGCGCTCGAGGTAGTCGACGTCGACGGCGAGATCACGCCGAGGCACGAGGTCGCTGAAGTAGAAGATGTTGGGGATGGTCCCGAACACGATGATGAGGTGGGGGACGTCGATGTGCGGGCCGAGCCAGACCTGGAGGTTCATGTCCAGGATCGATGCCTTGCGGTTGCCGATCCAGGAGTGCACGAGCCACTCCGCGCCGTTGTCGGCGTCGCCGGCGTAGGTGTTGAGCGATCCCTCGTACGAGTCGTCGGGGGTGCTCCAGGCGGCGAGTCCGTCGCTGTTGGGGTGCGGCTGCACCGGCAGCTCGGCGGTGATCTTGTCCTTGGCCGCGGTGAGGATCTCCCAGAACGCCTGCCACAGCTCTCGGCTGTCGACGTCGGGCGCCTCGGCGAGAAACTCCGGGATGGTCTTGGTCTGGCTACTGGTCATGGGCGAAGCATAATGATATATCATCTATCAGTCGAGAGCATCGAGGGGCCCATGATCGTCGTCGTCAGCCAGGCATGGACCAGACCGGGTGAGGAGCACGCCCAGGCCTACATCGCGCTGTCGGGCGAGTTCGGACGGTTCTTCCGCGACCATCCCGCCTATCGCGGCCGTCGCCTGGTCCGTGGGGTGGAGGACCCGACCCACTTCACGCACCTGCGGTTCTTCGACACCGTCGAGGCGTACGAGGAGTGCACCCGACACCCGGACTACGTGGCGCACACCGAGGCGATGTACGCGCACCTGCGCCCGTACGACTCCTATCCCCGTGAGTACCTCGAGGTCGTCCTCGACGAGCCGGACCCGCGATGACCACGTTCCTGCTCGTGCACGGAGCGTTCCGCGGTGGCTGGTCGTGGCGTCGGGTGCGGCCCTACCTGGTCGCCGCGGGTCACGACGTCTACGCCCCGAGCCTGACCGGCGCAGGGGAGCGGGCCGGGTCGGCCGGCGACGTCACCGGGCTGCACGTCTGGGTGGACGAGCTGGCAGCGCTGGTCGAGATCGAGGACCTCGACGACCTCGTCGTCGTCGGCCACAGCCAGGGCGGCGTCGTCGTGCGTGCGCTCGTCGACCGGGTCCCCGACCGGGTGCGACGGGTGGTCTATCTCGACGGGGCGGTCCCGGACCCCGGCGAGCGGGCCGTCGATCTGACGCCCGCTCCCGCGACGGCGCTCCCGCCCCGCGAGACCCTCGTCGCGGCGCGCCCTCCGGTCGCGGGCGGTGACCTCGACGAGGCGACGGCCGCCTGGACGGGAGCACGGCTCACGCACACCCCGTTCGCGCCGTCGCTGGACCCGCTCAGCGTCGCGGCGGAGCACCCCGTCCCGGCCTCGTACGTCTTCTGCGCCGGGACGCCCGAGGGCTATCCCTCGAGCACCACCCGTGCCCGCCTCGACGCTCGAGGCATCCCGTACGAGGTGCTCGACGCCGGGCACGACGCGCCGCTGACCGCTCCCGCGCAGGTCGCCGACCTCCTCGTCCGGGCCGCAGCGCTTCCCGTGTGACCCCGGGGGCGGCACACTCGGCTGAGCACGTCTTGTGCCGAGCCGAGTGGAACGGCGTCTTGATTCGGCGGTGGCTTCGTGAGAGAACTGATCCGCCCCGTGCTGGCCGACCGGCCTGAACGACGACGAAGGAGTCCCTCGATGTCCCCGAGGACGAAGCAGCTCGACCCGCGTGGTCCGGAGAGCACCAGCGCGACGATCGCGACGGTGGAACGCGCCGCGGACGTGCTGCTTCTCTTCACCGAGAGTGTCGGGCCCGATCTGGGCGTGACCGAGATCGCCGACGCGCTCGACCTCTCGAAGGCGGCGGTCCACCGCGTGCTCGCGTCGCTGCGCAGCCGTGACCTGGTCAGCCTCGACGAGAGGACCCGGCGCTACTCGCTCGGGGTCGCCGCGATGCGTCTCGGTCTCACCTACCTGGACCGCATCGACGTCCGCCGTGTCGGTCGGCCGTTCCTCGAGGACCTGTCGGCACGGACCGACGAGACGGCGACGCTGTCGGTGCTGCTGGGCGAGCGGAGCCGGATCTACGTCGACCAGGTCACCCCCGACCGCGAGGTCATCATGTCGGTGACCATCGGCGAGCCGTACCCGCTGCATGCGGGGGCCTCCTCGCGGTCCTTCCTCGCCTTCCTCCCCGACGAGGAGATCGACGACTACCTCGACTCCGTCCCGCTCGTCGCGCTGACCGACAGCACGATCGTCGATGCCGCCGCCCTGCGGGAGGACCTCGCCGAGGTCCGCCGCCAGGGATGGGCGCGCTCGCAGGGCGAGCGGATGGACGGCGCCGCCTCGGTGGCGGCACCCGTCCGCGGCCACGACGGCCGTCCGGTCGCCGTCGTCAGCGTCTGCGGTCCGGCCGAGCGGTTCGAGCGTGAGCTGGACGCGTGCCGGGACGCGCTGCTGGAGACCACGGCATCGCTGTCGCACCGCTTCGGCTGGACCCCCTGACCGAGGCGGTCAGGCGCTCGGCCGCGCCAGGTAGCGGCCACCACCGGTCGCGGTGACCACACCGTCGGTCAGCACCCGCCGCCCGCGGACGAAGGTGTCGGTGACCTTGGCGGTGAGATCGGCGCCCTCGAAGGGCGTGTACTCCTGCGTGGACTCCGAGTCCGCCGCCCGTACGGTCCATGCGTGGTCCATGTCGACGATCGCGAGGTCGGCGTCCTTGCCGACCTCGATCGCGCCCTTGGTGGCGCCGAGCCCGTAGCGCTCCGCCGGGTTGGTCGCGGTCAGCTGCGCCACCCGGTCCAGCCCGAGGCCGCGCTTGCGGCCCTCGGTGATCATCCCGGCGAGCAGGTACTCCGCGCCGCCGAAGCCTGACTTCGCGAGGAACACGTCGTCACGGTCCGCGCCGAACTTCTTCTCGTCGCGGCAGCAGGCGTGGTCGCTGACGACCCAGTCGATGGTGCCGTCGAGCACGTGCTCCCACAGGGCCTCGACGTCCTCGCGCGGGCGCAGCGGCGGGTTGACCTTGCCGCCGACGCCGTGTGCGGTGTCGCAGTCGGCGAGCAGGTGACCGACCGTGACCTCACGGCGGAAGTCGACGTGCGGGAACGCCGCGGCCATCCGTACCGAGGCGTCGACCGCCTTGCGGGACGTCAGGTGCAGGAGGTTGATCGTGGGCAGGCCGGTCTCGTGCGCCAGGTACGAGGCGATGGTGACCGCCAGGCCCTCGGAGTGCGGTGGGCGTGACGCGCTGTAGGCGGGCAGACCCGAGAGCGAGCCGTCCTCCTCGACCAGCGCGGTGTACGCGCTCATGATCTCCGCGGTCTCGCAGTGCAGCGACAGCGAGATCTGGTCGGCGATCTCGGGGTGCTGCTCGCGGGCCGCCTGCACCCCGCGCATGACGAACTCGAAGTGCGCGTAGTCGTAGCGCTCGCCCTCCGGAGTCATCAGGAACGAGCGCTGGTCGTCGGAGCGGCCGTGCAGCCCGTGGCTCCCGTAGAACATGAAGATCTTGAAGGACGTGACTCCGTGCTCCTTGATCAGGGCCGGGATCTCGTCGATGTGGCCGCGCGACATCGGGGCGAGGTGGAACGCGTAGTCGATGACGGAGCGGTTCTCGGTCTGCGCCAGGACCTCGGGGAAGAACTCGGCGTACGAGCCCCCACGGTTGAGGTAGTACTGACCGGTCCGCATGTAGTTGAGGGCGGTGGTGACACCGCCCTGCGCGCAGGCGCGGCTCTCGGTCGCGGCGTCCTCGGACAGCGGGTTGTAGATGCCCCAGTGCTGGTGGGCGTCGACGACGCCGGGGAAGACGGTCCGGCCGCCGGCGTCGACGAGGTCGACGCCGGGCTCCACCTGCAGGTCGGGTGCGAGGACGGCGATCTTTCCGTCCTTGATGCCGATGTCGAGCTGCTGGGTCAGCTCGGAGCCGGCGACGACGACGTCGGCGTTCGTGATGATCAGGTCGAGGTCGCTCATGCGGACTCCTCCTCGGTGCGGGCGGTGGTCGGGGTGGGGCTGGTGAAGGTCACGAGGCGGCGCAGGACGCCGTCGACGCCGGCGAGCGAGTCGAGGTCGAGGACGTCGGCCCGTACGGCGTCGGCGTCCTCCTCGCTCACCCGTCCGGCGACGTTGTCGCGGAACTTCCGGGCGAGCTCGTCGTCGGACAGCGGGCGCTGCGGGCCGCCCCGGTTGGTGAGGACCTCTTCGACGAGGACCTCGCCCGACGTCGTGCGCAGGGTGACGACGGCGGGGAACTGGTGCGGATAGATCGCGTCGCAGCGCTCGTCCGGGACGACCTCGACCTTCGCCATCAGCGCGCGCCGGACCGGGTCCTGAGCGAGAGCGTCGGTGTAGTCGTCGAGCCCGGTGCCGAGACCGCCGCCGCCCAGCAGGCCGGCGACGACCGCGTACGGACCGCTGAACTGCGCCTGGTAGCCGGTCTCCGGTGCGCGCTTGGTCTCCAGCGGCGCTCCGATCGTGCGGATCACCGCCGTCGGGGCGCCGATGACGATCGACGCGACGTCCTCCGGCCGGACACCCCGCGCGCGCAGGGCGAGGCCGGCGTCGACGGAGGTGTGCGTGAAGTGGTTCGCCGGGTACGGCTTGAAGAAGATGTCCGGCACCGCCCACGTCTTGCCGAGGCCCTCGGTGACCGCCTCGGGGAAGAAGCGGCCGTGCAGCCACGCCTCGAAGAACCCGAACCGGCCCTCCAGGACGGTAGGCGGTCCGGTGAACCCGCGGCGGACGAGCTGGGCGGCGGTGACGCCGGCCTGAGCGGCGAGACCGCAGTGGAGGCGCTTGACGGTGCCGCCGGTGCGGTTGGCCTCGATGATCCCCGACGCCATGGAGGCGGTCAGGCCGAGAGCGTCGAGGACACCCTTCTCGTCGGCACCGTAGAGGAGCGACGCGGCGACCGCGCTGCCCATCGCCCCGGTGATCGAGGTCGCGTGCTGCCCGTGCTCGAAGAAGACGGAGTTGCCGAGCTCCTGGTCGTACCCGGCCATGCCGAGCCGGACGGCGACCTCGAGCCCGACCGCGATCGCGCGCACGGTCAGCGCGCCGTCGGCACCGGTGTGCTCGGCGGCCGCGAGTGCGGCGGGGACCACGCTGGCGCTCGGGTGGAGCACCGACGGGAGGTGCGTGTCGTCGTAGTCGAGGGAGTGCGCGAGCACGCCGTTGGCGAGCGCGGCCTGGGCTGCCGTCACACGCTGGGGCGAGCCCACGACGGTGGACTGCTCGTGCCCGCCCTGGTCGAGGACGTGCCCGATGATCGCGGCGCTGGTGTCCAGGCGGTGGGCGGCGACGCAGAGGCCGAGGACGTCGAGCACGCGCTGGCGCGTGCTCGCGGCGACCTCGTCGGGGAGGCCGTCGCGCGCGACGTCGGCGGCGAACGCGGCGAGGTGGCCGCCGAGGGTTGGATCACTCACCCGCGACCACCGCCAGTGGACGCACGGGCGACCCCGTGGCGCCGAAGAGCGGCAGCGGGGAGAGGACGAACACGAACTCGTGCAGGCCCTCGGCCGCAAGCTCCTCGAGCGCCATCGTCTCGATGATGTAGACGCCGTTCTCGACCAGCAGCACACGGTGGGCGGGCAGGGTGGCGTGACCGGCGCCGGGCGGAAGGCACTCGTACGCGATCGTGTCGGCGCCGGTGGCGTGGACCCCGCGGTCGACCAGCCACTGCGCGCCTGCGGCACCCACTCCGGGCACACCCGACGACTGGCCCATGAAGAGCTGGTCCGCGCCGCTGTCGAAGTGCTGCCCCCAGCCGCTGCGGACCAGGACGACGTCACCCGGCGCGATGGTGCTGCCCTGACGCTCGAGGGTCAGCTCGAGGTCGGCCACGGTGATCTCGTACCCGGCGTCGAGACGCCCGACGCCGAGGGCGGCGGGCACGTCCAGCAGGACGCCCGGCCGGACCATCGGCTCGATCGTGTGCGCGCCGAGCTGCGCGTAGCGCCCTCCCTCGAGCGCGTCCGCCACGTCGAGCCCGCCGTACAACCGGCCGTCCTGGGACACGTGGGCGAGGGCGTCGACGTGGGTGCCGACGTGCGTGCCCATGGAGATCATGTCGTTGGCCGCGGAGCCGCCGTCGACGCGCACCATGTCGCCGTGGCGGCGGGGGAGGGCGTGCCAGTACGGCGGGTGGTTGGGCGACTGCGGCATGCCGACGGTGAGGCGTCGGCCGAGGTCCACCACCCGGACCCCGGCGCGTACGGCGTCCAGGAGGCTCCGCGGGGGGGACGAGGTGGTCGAGAGGGTGGTCATGCCTTCTTCTTTCGGCTCGGCGTCGTTCACGATCAGCAGATGATGTTGCGGGTACGGAGGTCGGCGAGGGTGTCGGCGTCGACACCCAGGTCGCTCAGCAGCGTGTCGGTGTCGGCGCCGTGGTCGCGACCGGTGAAGCGGATGCGACCGGGGGTCTCCGACATCCGCCACATCACGTTGTGCTGGAGGACGGGTCCGAGGTCCTCGTCCTCGACCTCGAGCAGCATCTCCGTCTCGCGGACGTGGGGGTCGTGCGCGAGGTCGCGCGCGGAGTAGACCGGGGCGACGGCGGCACCGGCGTCGGTGAACGCGCTGACGACGTCGTCACGCGTGCGGGCGAGGATCCAGTCCCCGACGTAGCCGTCGAGCAGGTCGGCGTGGAGGGCGCGGCTGTGGCCCGCTGCGAACCACGGCTCGTCGATCACCTCGGGGTGACCGACCAGACGCATCACCCGCTCGGCGATGGCCTGGGCACTGGTGGAGATGGCGACCCAGTGGCCGTCGGCGGTGCGGTAGGTGTTGCGTGGCGCGTTGTTGTGCGAGCGGTTGCCGTTGCGAGTCCCGACCTTGCCGAGCTGCTGGAAGACGGTGGGGCCTGGGCCGACGGCGGTCATGATCGGCTCGAGGAGGCTCAGGTCGACGACCTGCCCGTGGCCGCCGTTGCGTTCCCGGGCGAGCAGTGCCATCACCACGGCCGACGAGGCCGCGATCCCGCAGATGGAGTCGGCGAGGCCGAACGCGGGAAGGGTGGGCGGTCCGTCGGGCTGGCCCGTGAGGTGGGCGAACCCGCTCATCGCCTCCGCGAGCGTGCCGAACCCGGCGCGAGCGGCGTACGGGCCGCGCTGGCCGAACCCGGTGATCCGGGCGACGACCAGTCCGGGGTTCGCCTCGAGCAGGCGCTCGGGGGAGAGGCCCCAGCGTTCGAGGGTGCCGGGCCGGAAGTTCTCGACGACCACGTCGGCGGTCGCGGCCAGCCGCGCGAAGAGCTCAGCGCCCTCGGGAGCCGACAGGCTGAGGCCCACCGTCTGCTTGTTGCGGGCGATCTCCTTCCACCACAGTGGTGTGCCGTCCTTGCTCTCGCCGTGGCCGCGCATGCTGTCGCCGGCGGTGGGGTGCTCGATCTTGACCACCTCGGCGCCGAAGTCGCCGAGTATCTGGCAGCACAGGGGCCCCGCGAGGATCGTCGACGCGTCGAGGACGCGGACGCCGGTCAGCGGTCCATCGCTCATCGAGCCGTGGGGGTCTACTTGTTCCATTGTGCGAAACGCCATTCCGGAATCGTAAGCGCGCGCCCGTCATGGGTCAACGTGCCGGTGGCCGTGCGATAGCGTGCTGTGAAACATCGTTCCACTAGGCGGAGTCTCCTGTGATCGCTCGCTCGTACCTCTACGTCCCCGGCAACGCACCCGACAAGCTCGCGAAGGTGCTGGACCGGGGGGCCGACGCCGTGATCGTCGATCTCGAGGACGCGGTGCCGTGGGGGGCGAAGGACTCCGCCCGCGCCACCGTCGCCGAGTGGCTCACGTCGTTGCGCGGCGACTCCTCGGGCGTCGAGGTGTGGGTCCGGATCAACCCGGGGCCCCTCGGGATCGAGGACGTCGAGGCCGTCGTCGCCCCGGGACTCACCGGCGTCATGGTCGCGAAGACCGAGACCTGCGCCGAGCTCGAGATGGTCGACGGAGCGCTGACCCGGGCGGAGAGCGCGGCGGGACTCGAGCCGGGCTCCATCGGAGTGGTCCCGCTGCTCGAGTCGGCAACCGCCCTCCTCGACGCTCGGGCGATCGCGGCGTCCCCCCGCGTCGTCCGCCTCCAGGTCGGCGAGGCCGACCTGGGTGCTGATCTCGGGTTGGGCGAGGACGCTGACGAGGCCGACTGGGCGCCGATCCGCAGCCAGGTCGTCGTGGTCAGCGCGGCCGCCGGCATCAATGCCCCGGTGGCCCCGGTATCGACCGACTTCCGCGACCTGGACCGCTTCGCCGCGACGACGCGTGCGCTCGCCCGCCGCGGGTACGTCGGCCGCGCCTGCATCCATCCGGCGCAGGTCGCCGTCGCCAACGAGGTCTTCACTCCCACCGCGGCGACGCTCGACCGGGCCAGGACGCTGGTCGCCGTCTTCGACGAGGCGGTGGCGCAGGGGCGTGGCGTCGTGATCGGACCGGACGGCCGGATGGTCGACGAGGCGGTCGTCCGCCGCGCGCGAGCCGTCATCGCGCTCGCGCGCTGACGGAGGGCCTGTCGCTCCCGCCGCGACCCGGCCCGCGCGCGCAGGGGAGACATGCTCGACGACCATGTCTTCTCCTCCTGGCACGCGGGCTCGGGTGCGCTCTCAGTACGCGGTCGAGCCAGGCTTGATCACGCCGAGCACGGCGGCGAGGAGCACGAATCCCCAGATCGCGAAGACGTACGGCTCGCACCCGCGCAGCGACGCACGAAGGTCACGCTCGACCTCGGGGGTCGACCCGGTCGCCATGAGACGGCCGAAGGCAGGCCCGAACGATCGCAGCTTCCAGCGGATGAGGACACCCGCCAGGATGCAGAGCGCGTAGGCGGCGAGCTTCGCACCCAGCCACTTGGGGTTGGTGTCGACCCCGAACGGCTCGCTGGCGACGATCGTGTAGCCGCCGATCGCGAGCAAGGTCGCGCCCAGGCCGTACCGGACGACCAGGTCCAGCTTCTGGATCACCTGGCCGAAGCGGGTCGCGGTGTCACGGAAGTAGTCGTACACCGCGATCGCCAGCCAGACGAGCGACGCGACCCACAAGAGTGCGAGAAGGACCCCGTTGACGAAGAACTCGTCACCGAGCGGCCCCCACGCCATCAAGGTCACACCGCTGGGCAGGAACAGCACGAGACAGATCCGCGGTGCCAGGTCCACCCCGTGCATGATCTTGAGCGCTGTGGCACGTGACTGCGGGGCGAGGTCCTCGCGCAGGATGTAGCGGCTGGAGTAGAAGACGCCGAGGTCTCCACCCAGCCAGTAGGCGAACAGCACGATGTGGAGGAGGATCGCCGCGCTGTAGCCGTTGAACCCGTGCACCGCTTCGACGGCGGCCAGCGGATCGGTCACATCCCGTCTCCGTCCCAGCGACCGCGCGACCGGCTGCGGACCGGCATGCTCGACAGGATGGGCGCGGGGATCGGGTCGCCCGGCTTCCAGACGCGGCCCGCGCCCCAGTTGTGCGCCTGCGCGTCCGTGCGCTCGTCGGCGTGCTCGGTCGCCCTGCCTGCCCAGCCCCAGTCGAGGTTGATGACCTCGCGGGGGGCCTCGGCGGAGTCGTGGTCGTGCTCGTGCTCGTGCGAGTGCGCGTCGTCGTGGTCGTGGTCGTGGTCGTGCGAGTGCGTGTGGTCGTGCCCGCCGTGGCCGCCCTGCAGGTTGTAGGCGTCCAGCGCCTTCGCGATCGCGATGGCGGACTTGTCCGCGCCCGAGCCGTGGTGCGCGACGGGAGCGTCGTACTGACCCTGGTCCTTCTGGAACTGCCACGACGCGGTCAGCTGACGCATGTCCTCGTCGGTACGCCACGGCTCCGCCATGTCGTGCGTCGAGTGCGCCCAGCGGGCGGCGGGGTGCGGCTTCTCGTCGAGGCCCTCGGGACCGTAGTTGACTCCTTCGCCGCCCCAGCGCACCCACTCGTTCTGCGTGTACCAGTTGGCGAGCTCGCCGTCGGAGCGCAGCAGCCAGGTGGCGCCGCCCTCCATGGTGGTGAAGTGGCCGTGCTTGACGCGCGCGGGGCGGAAGAAGTAGGTCCCGAGGTCGAGGGTGCCGAAGTTGTACTCCATGTGGCCCTGGGTCGTGTACGCCTCCTCGTAGCAGGGGTGGTGGGCGAGACGGTGGTCCGCCCAGCCCTCCTGCGCGTGCACCAGCCGGGTGTAGAAGCCGGTGACCGGGTCGACATGGAGGTACTTGATGAAGAGGCCCGGCATCGGCCCGGGGTTGGGGACGGCGTCCCACGTCATCGCCTCGGAGTCGACCACGATGACGTCCTCGCGGGCGTCGTCCCAGCGAGGGGCGGCGGGGGAGTCGACCGGGTCGAAGCCGGCGTCGCCGTACTCCCGGTAGTGCAGCATCCTCGTGCCCTCGGCGAAGCGGATGGACTCGACCGGGACGCCGCGCGGCGCGTAGACGTACCCGCCCTTGCCGATCACCTGGTCGCCGTAGGTCATCTGGCCCTCGAGCACGTAGTACTCGGTGTTCGCGTGGTGGATCCCCGGACCGCGTCCCCAGTCGGTGTGGAAGTCGACGCGCAGCGAGCAGGAGCCGTCCTCCTCGTCGACGGAGAGACGGCGTTCGCTCGCCCGACCCTCGCCGCCGGGCAGCTCGGCGGCGTGCCAGACGTAGTCGTCCTCTTGGATCAGCTCGACGTGGGGTCGCACGGGTGCCTCCTGGGTGAAGTGGATTTCAGAATATACGATATCTGCCGGCCGGAGCGCTGGATAGAGGGATCGGTGAGACCGCGCGATCCCCTCGATCGGCAGAGCGCCGCGAGCCGTGCCACGCTCGCGGGCAGGAGGTGCACCATGAGCCAGCTGACCCCGCCCCCTCTCGTGGTGGTGATGGGAATCTCCGGCGTCGGGAAGTCGGAGATCGGACACAAGCTCGCTGAGCGTCTGGACGTCCCGTACGAGGACGGCGACGCGTTCCACTCGGAGTCGAACGTCGCCAAGATGTCCGCCGGGACACCGCTCACCGACGAGGACCGGTGGCCGTGGCTGCAGGCGATCGGGGTGTGGCTCCACGAGCACGACAGCCGCGGGGCGGTGGTGAGCTGCTCGGCGCTGCGACGGGCCTACCGCGACGTCATCGTCGACTCGGCGCCGCGTGCGACCTTCCTCCACCTCGCCGGTGACCATGCGCTGATCCGGGAGCGGATGGAGCGCCGTGACCACTTCATGCCGGTCTCCTTGCTGCAGTCGCAGGAGGACACGCTCGAGCCGCTGCAGCCCGACGAGAACGGGGAGGTGCTCGACATCGCGCCGCCGCCGGCCGAGATCGTCGACACGTTCCTCGGCCGCGTCGAGGCGGTGCAGGCGCAGGAGCGACGGCTGTGACCGGCCCCGGGGGACTCTTCGGTCTCGTCGGTGCCCAGGAGGCGGTGACCCCCGCCGCCGGCACCGCCCAGCTCGTCACCGCGGCGCTGATCGGTATCGGGCTGATCGTCGTCCTGATCGTGTGGCTGAAGGTGCACCCGTTCCTCGCGCTCACGCTCGGATCGCTGACGGTCGGTGCCGTCGCGACCATGCCGTTGGCCGACACGCTGGAGAGCTTCACCGCGGGTGTCGGCTCGACCGTCGCCGGTGTCGGCGTGCTGATCGCCCTGGGCGCGATGTTCGGCAAGCTCCTCGCGGACTCCGGTGGTGCCGACCAGATCGTCGACACGATCGTCGGCCGTGCGAGCCCGCGGATGCTGCCGTGGGCGATGGCCACGATCGGCGCCATCATCGGCCTGCCGATGTTCTTCGAGATCGGCCTCGTCCTGCTGATGCCGGTGATCTACCTCGTCGCCAGGCGCACCGGCCTCTCCCTGATCACCGTCGGCCTCCCGACCCTCGCCGGTCTCTCGGCGATGCACGGCTTCGTGCCACCGCACCCCGGTCCGCTCGCCGCGATCGACGTGCTGAGCGCGGAGGTCGGCCTCACGCTCGGCCTCGGGATCCTCGTCGCGATCCCGACGATCGTGGTCGCCGGCCCGCTGTTCACCAGGCTCGCCGAGCGCTGGGTGGGCGAGGTGCACGCCGAGGGCGCCCAGTTCGAGGCGTCCCGCGACACCGAGGGCGCCCGCCGGCCGTCGTTCGCGGTCACGCTCGCCACGGTGCTCCTCCCGGTGGTGCTGATGATGGCCAAGGCGGTCGCCGACCTGCTCCTCGACGAGGACGGGCTGCCGTACGCCTTCATGGACTTCGTCGGCGAGCCGCTCGTCGCGCTGCTCGTCGCCGTGCTGGTGGCGATCTTCACGCTCGGCGTCGGCTCGGGCATGGACCGTGATGGCATCAGCGCGAGCATCGGGGCGTCACTGCCCCCGATCGCCGGGATCATCCTGATCGTCGGTGCGGGCGGCGGCTTCAAGCAGGTGCTGATCGACACCGGGATCGCGGAGGTCATCGCCGACTTCGTCACCGACTCCGGCATCTCCGTGCTGCTGGTGGCGTGGCTGGTCGCGGTCCTGATCCGCCTCGCGACGGGATCCGCGACCGTCGCGACGATCACCGCCGCAGGGATCATGGTCCCGCTGACCGAGGGCATGGCGCAGGGGGACGTGTCGCTGCTGGTGCTGGCGATCGGGGCAGGCTCGGTGTTCTTCTCCCACGTCAACGACGCCGGCTTCTGGCTGATCAAGGAGTACTTCGGCATGTCGGTCGGACAGACGATCAAGTCGTGGTCGTTGATGGAGACGGTTCTGTCCGTCTCCGGCCTCGTCGTCGTCCTGCTCCTCAACGTGGTGGTCTGAGCCGCAGTACGCCGGGAGCGAAACCCGCGTATTTCGGTGTGGGTCGCAACCACGTCGGCGGTACCGTCAAGCCGTGCTCTGGACCCTCGCACGGACGTACCTGCGTCCGTACCGCGGCGCGATCGCGCTCGTGCTCCTCTTCCAGCTGGTCTCCACGCTGGCCAACCTCTATCTGCCGGGCCTCAACGCCGACATCATCGACAAGGGCATCGTCAACGGCGACACCGGCTACATCCTCCGCCTCGGCGGCATCATGCTGCTCGTCACCTGCGTCCAGGTGGTGTGCTCGATCGTCGCCGTCTACTTCGGCGCCCGTACGGCGATGGCCTTCGGTCGCGACCTGCGTGAGTCGGTCTTCCGCAAGGTCGAGTCGTTCGCCGCGCAGGAGGTCTCCCGGTTCGGAGCTCCGACCCTGATCACGCGCAGCACCAACGACGTGCAGCAGATCCAGATGGTCACCTTCATGGTGTTCGTGATGCTGGTCGCCGCGCCCATCATGTGCGTCGGCGGCATCGTGATGGCCCTGCGTCAAGACCTCGGGCTCTCCTGGCTGATCGCGGTCGTGATCCCGCTCCTGGTCGTCGCCGTCGGCATCATCATCGTCAAGATGCGTCCGTACTTCCAGCAGATGCAGGGCAAGATCGACGTCATCAACCGGATCCTGCGCGAGCAGATCATGGGGATCCAGGTCATCCGCGCCTTCGTGAAGGGCGGCTACGAGCGGGAGCGCTTCGCCGTCGCCAACGCCGAGTACCGCGACGTCGCGATCAGGGCCGGTCAGTGGATGGCCCTGATGTTCCCCACCGTCATGCTGGTGATGAACGCCTCCAGCGTGGCCGTGCTGTGGTTCGGCGGGCACCGCGTGGCCGACGGCACGCTCGAGGTCGGGACGCTCACCGCGTACCTCACCTACCTGGTCCAGATCCTGATGGCCGTCATGATGGCGACCTTCATGTTCGTCATGCTGCCGAGAGCCGAGGTCTCGGCCGACCGCGTCCAGGAGGTCCTCAGCACCGATCCCACCGTCGTCAGCGCCCCCGACGCCGACGCGTCGCCCGTCGTCACCGGGCAGGTCGAGCTCGCCGGGGTCGGCTTCAGCTACCCCGAGGCGGAGGAGCCGGTGCTCTGCGACGTCGACCTGGTCGCGCGCCCCGGGGAGACGACGGCGATCATCGGGTCCACCGGCAGCGGCAAGTCGACGCTGCTGAACCTGATCCCGCGGCTCTTCGACGTGACCGACGGGCGGGTGCTGCTCGACGGAGTCGACGTCCGTGACCGCGTCCTCCCGCGGGTCTGGGAGGCGATGGGACTGGTGCCGCAGCGCGCGTTCCTCTTCTCGGGCACCGTGGCGACCAACCTCCGCATGGGCAGCCCCGAGGCCACCGACGAGCAGCTGTGGGAGGCGTTGGAGATCGCGCAGGCCGACGACTTCGTCCGCGCGATGCCCGAGGGGCTGAACGCGCCCATCGCGCAGGGTGGGACCAACGTGTCCGGCGGCCAGCGGCAGCGCCTCGCGATCGCGCGAGCCGTGGTGAGCCGCCCGCTCGTCTATCTCTTCGACGACTCCTTCTCCGCGCTCGACTTCGCCACCGACGCCGCGCTGAGGCGCGCCTTGCGGACGGTCACCGCCGACGCGGCCGTGATCGTGGTCGCGCAGCGAGTCAGCACGATCCGCGACGCCGACCGCATCGTCGTCCTCGACCAGGGCCGGGTCGTGGGGACGGGCACGCACGCCGACCTGATGGACACCTGCGAGACCTATCGCGAGATCGTCCTCTCCCAGCTGACAGCGCAGGAGGCGGCATGAGCGCCCGTGGCCCCGGCCCCATGCTGGGCGCGCGAGCGCCGGAACGTGCCAAGTCCTTCGGGTCGTCAGCCCGTCGTCTGCTCGCGACACTCGTCCGCGACCGTGTGAGCTCGGGCGCGATCGCCGTCCTCGCCGTCATCGGGGTGGCCCTCAGCGTGATCGGGCCGCGCATCCTCGGGCTCGCCACCGACATCGTGTTCGACGGCTACATCGCCAGCGGTCTCCCGGAGGGCGCCTCCAAAGAGCAGGTCGTCGAGGACCTGAGGGCGAAGGGTGACGACCGCGTCGCCGACATGGTCCAGACCATGGACCTCCAGCCGGGCCAGGGCATCGACTTCGACGCGCTCGGATGGATCCTCGTCGGCCTCCTGGGCATCTATGTGCTGTCCTCGATCTTCATGTACGTCCAGGGCGTGATGACGACCCGGCTCGTGCAGCGGACGGTCGCCGGTATGCGTGGCGAGGTCGAGGACAAGATCGGCCGGCTGCCCCTGTCCTACTTCGACTCGCGTCCGCGAGGGGAGATCCTCTCGCGGGTCACCAACGACCTGGACAACATCGCCCAGTCCCTCCAGCAGACGATCAGCCAGCTGCTCGTCTCGCTCCTCACCGTCGTGGGAGTGCTGGTGATGATGCTGACGATCTCACCGGTGCTGACGCTGGTGGCCGTCGTGACGATCCCGATCGCCGTCGTCGTCGCGGGCGGCGTCGCGAAGCGCTCCCAGCCGCAGTTCGTCGCGCAGTGGGCTGCCACCGGGCGGCTCAACGGTCACGTGGAGGAGAACTTCACCGGCCACGAGGTCGTCAAGGTCTTCGGCCGCCAGGAGCAGGCGCGACTGGAGTTCGACGCCGCCAACGAGCGGGTGTACGACGCCGGCTTCCGCGCGCAGTTCGTCTCCGGCCTCATCCAGCCGGTGATGATGTTCGTGTCCAACGTCAACTACGTCGCGATCGCCGTGATGGGTGCGGTGAAGGTCGGGACGGGGGCGATCACCGTCGGCGACGTCCAGGCGTTCATCCAGTACTCGCGCCAGTTCACCCAGCCGCTCACGCAGGTCGCGTCGATGATCAACCTGCTCCAGTCCGGGGTCGCCTCGGCGGAGCGGGTGTTCGAGCTCCTCGACGAGACCGAGGAGGTCCCCGACGCACCGGACGCGCTGGCGCCGCAGGCCGTGAGCGGACGGGTCGCCTTCGAGGACGTCTCGTTCTCGTACGACCCCGAGTCTCCCTTGATCGAGCACCTCGACCTGGTCGCCGAGCCGGGTCAGACCGTCGCCATCGTCGGCCCGACCGGTGCCGGCAAGACGACCCTGACCAATCTCGCCCTGCGGTTCTACGACGTCGACGGTGGTCGCATCACGCTGGACGGGATGGACATCCGGGCGATGGACCGCGACGTGCTCCGTGCAAACTTCGGCGTCGTGCTGCAGGACGCGTGGGTCTTCCACGGGACGATCCGCGACAACATCGCCTACGGCGCGGAGGGGGCGACCGAGGAGCAGATCGTCGCGGCGGCACAGGCGGCTTACGTCGACCACTTCGTGCGCACGCTGCCCGACGGCTACGACACCGTGATCGACGACGACGGGGGGAACCTCAGCGCGGGCCAGCGGCAGCTGCTCACGATCGCACGCGCGTTCCTCGCCGACCCGTCGATCCTGGTGCTCGACGAGGCGACCAGCTCCGTCGACACCCGGACCGAGGCGTTGGTGCAGCAGGCGATGGAGCAGCTCCGCTCGGGGCGGACCAGCTTCGTGATCGCGCACCGCCTCTCCACCATCCGCGACGCGAGCCGCATCGTGGTGATGGAGCAGGGCCGGATCGTGGAGCAGGGCACGCACGACGAGCTCGTCGCCACGGGCGGCGCCTACGCGCGGCTCTACCAGGCGCAGTTCGCCGGCGCGGAGATCTGACCCCGAGGCGTCGGCGGCGGAGTCAGCCGGCCGACGACACGTCCTCCGGCACGTGGGCGCCCTGTCCCTGGGCGACGAGGCGGGCGCGCAGCCGCTCCGCGGCCTCGTCGAGGGAGGCGGCGGGCGGGTCGGGGTCCACGGCGGCGAAGCTGAAGTCGTCGAGGTCCCACACCGGCCAGACGTGGACGTGGAGGTGGGGGATCTCGAAGCCGGCGATCATCGTGCCGACCCGTGGACTGTCCCACTCCGCCTGCTGGGCAGCGCCGATCCGCTTCGCCACGGAGGTCAGCCGTGCGAGCAGCACGTCCTCGGCGTCGATCCAGTGGTCGACCTCCGCGCGCGGGACCACGAGGGTGTGGCCCTGGCGGATCGGCCCGATGCTGAGGAAGGCGACCACCTCGTCGTCGGCCCACACGAAGCGTCCCGGGATCTCTCCGGCGATGATCTTGGTGAAGAGCGTGCTCATACGGAGCAGTGTGCCGTACGCGCACCGAGCACGGATCGTCTCGACGGTGCCGCGAGTTGGAGCCGTGGGACGCGGTCTGGCACAATGGACGGCGATTCCGTCTCGCGTCTGGACCCTCTCATTCGGACGCGTTCGGATCCACGATCAGGCGGCCCCGTTCCCCACACGGTGGCGGCTGGATCACCACACCACGTTCATTGAGGAGACACCACACCCGTGGCCGTCAAGATTCGTCTTAAGCGGATGGGCAAGATCCGCACGCCGTTCTACCGAGTCGTCGTCGCCGACGCGCGCACCAAGCGCGACGGACGCGTCATCGAGGAGATCGGCACCTACAACCCCAAGGCCGATCCCTCGATCATCACGATCGACTCCGACCGTGCCCAGTACTGGCTCGGCGTCGGCGCTCAGCCGAGCGAGGCCGTGACCGCGCTGCTCAAGCTCACCGGTGACCTCCAGCGGTCCAAGGGCGAGACCGCCGAGTCGACGGTCAAGCTCGCCGAGCCGAAGCGTGACAAGGCCGAGGTCTTCAACGAGGCGCTCAAGGCCGTCCACGGCGAGCCCGGCACCGAGGCCGTGACCAAGAAGGCCGCGGCCAAGAAGGCGCCGGCCAAGAAGGCTGCCAAGGGCGACGAGAAGGCCGCCAAGGGCGACGAGAAGGCCGCCAAGGCCGACGAGTCTGCCAAGAAGGCCGAGGAGCCGGCGGCTGCCGAGTCCACCGAGACCTCCGAGTCCTCGGAGGCCTGATCACCGTGATGGTGGGCGAAGTGATCGAGCACCTGGTCGGCGGCATCGTCGACCACCCGGACGAGGTCGACGTCACCCCGAAGCAGCTTCGCCGCGGCACGCTCTTCGAGGTGCGAGTCCACCCCGAGGACCTCGGCAAGGTCATCGGGCGCCAGGGCCGCACGGCCACGGCGATCCGGACCGTCGCCGGCGCTCTCGCCGGCAGCGGCGGTGCGCGCATCGACTTCGTCGACGTCGACCGGCGTCGCTGATCCGGTGGAGATCGTCGTCGGCCGGGTCGGCCGGGCGCACGGCATCCGCGGTGAGGTCAGCATCGACCTGACGACCGACGAGCCCGAGAGGCGTTTCGCCCCGGGCTCGTCGGTCGTGCTGCGTCCGCGGTCCGGTGGTGCCGACCAGAGCATGTCCATCCGGAGCACTCGTCCGCACCAGGGCAGGCTCCTGGTGATGTTCGACGCCGTGCCCGACCGCACGGCCGCTGAGGCGCTCCGGGGGGCGCAGATCATCGCCGACGTGGACGAGACGGAGCGTCCGGACGACCCCGAGGAGTTCTACGACCACCAGCTCGAGGGCCTGCGCGTCCTGTCGGGTGGGGTCGAGCGCGGAACGGTCAACCAGGTGCTGCACCTGCCCGGCCAGGACATGCTCGCCGTGGAGCGCCTCGACGGCACCGAGGTGCTCGTCCCGTTCGTCGCCGCCCTGGTCCCCGAGGTCGACCTCGAGGCAGGGGTCGTCCAGGTGACCGAGGTGGCGGGTCTGCTCGACCCTGAGCAGGCCGAGGACGCCGGCCCGCAATGATGCGCATCGACGTCGTCACGATCTTCCCCGACTACCTCGCGCCGCTGTCGCTGTCGCTGCCGGGCAAGGCGCAGCAGCGTGGCCTGCTCGACCTTCACGTGCACGACCTTCGTGAGCACGCGCACGACCGGCACCGCTCGACCGACGACACGCCGTACGGCGGTGGCGCAGGGATGGTGATGCGACCCGAGCCGTGGGGCGAGGCGCTCGACGGTCTCCTGGCCGCCGGATCCGCGGAGGAGGGGCCCGCCAGCACACCCCGCCTTCTCGTCCCGACCCCCTCGGGACGGCCGTTCAAGCAGGCCGACGCCGAACGCCTCGCGCGCGAGCCCTGGCTCGCGTTCGCCTGCGGACGATACGAGGGCATCGACCAGCGGGTGATCGACTGGGCTGCCGACCGGATGCCCGTCGAGGAGATCTCGCTGGGCGACTTCGTCGTCAACGGCGGCGAGGTCGCGGCACTCGCGGTCATCGAGGCCGTCATCCGCCTGCTCCCGGGATTCATGGGCAACCCGGAGTCGCTGGCGGAGGAGTCCCACGGGTCCGACGGTCTGCTCGAGTACCCCGTCTACACCAAGCCCGCGGTGTGGCGCGACCACGAGGTCCCGTCGATCCTGTTGTCCGGCGACCACGCCCGCATCGCCGCGTGGCGGCGCGCGCAGGCAGAGGCGCGCACCACGCTCCGGCGGCCCGACCTGCTCGCCGGCGACGACGGCTGATCCTCAGCCGATGCTGGAGACCTCGCCGCCGCGGGGTGTGCGCTCGCGGATCACCGCGACCGTGCCGGCGCCGGGGAACAGTCCGCGCCGCTGGGCAGCTGTCACGGCGGCCACCCGGTCGCTCACGCCGAGCTTGCGGTAGACGTTCTCGAGGTGCTTGTGCACCGTCCGGACCGAGATCCCCAGGCTTCGTCCGATCGACTCGGCGGTGCGGCTCTCCGCCAGCATCGCCAAGATGGTGCGTTCGCGCGGGGTGAGGCCGGCGTCGTCGCTGGTGGGCTCGGCCACCTCGGGCGCGGCGACCCGGAGCCGAAGGTGCTGGTCGAGCCCGCGGACGAGGGCGTGCAGCGCGCGGGCACGCGGGAGTGACCATCGCGGGAAGGGGTCGTCGCGGACGAGGACGTATGCCTCGATGCCGACTCCGACCTCGTTGCGGAGCGGCAGCACGAGCTGGTGCAGGCCGATGCCGACCGAGTCGAGCAGGTTGACGAGCACGGTGGGGAGGGTCCGCGTGCTCTCGCCTGGCTGCAGGAGAACCTCCGGCTCGAGCGAGCCGGTGCGTACGTAGTGCAGGACGAGAGGGTGTGTGCGCGTCAGCGTCACCAGCCCGTACGGCCAGCGCTCGGTGTCGAAGGCGATGTCTCCGGGGAAGCCGTGGAGCGTCAGTGTGCCGGTCGGCGCGTCGAGCTCGACCCGTGCTCCGGCACTGGCGCCGAACTCGTGGAGGAGGTGGTCGGTGAGCCGCTGCCGCGCAGCGCAGAGGTCGTCGCCGGTCAGGACGTCCGCGGCGACTCCGATCCACTGTGCGGCGTCGGGCATCGCTCCCCGTCCTTCCTCGACTGGGCCTGTGCGGCGAGCCTAGCGAACGGCGGTGAGAACGTCGCCCCGTGGTCGAGGACTGAACGTCGCCACCGTGGCGCCGATGTGACACCAGGCTCCGGCCTGTCTCGCCAGAGGCCCGTGCGTACGTACCACTGCGTATTCCGCCGGTCCACTTCGGAGACCTACGCTCGCACCAGAGCCCAGGACCGCAGTTCGCCGGCGTCGGCGGGGGTGATGCCGAGAGGACGGCGGTCCTGGGCGCTGCCGTCGGCCGATTAACGGACGCTGACGGCGGTGTGGCAGACTGGGAGGTCGGTGCTGGGCTCTGCTGCCACAGGGGTCTCGAGCCGCGAGGACCGTCGCACGCGACGTGTCGCAGCACCGTTCTGAAGCATTCACACCACGCATTCCGTGGGTGACCTGTGGCACCGACGAGGAAGAGTTGAGATGACCAACGTAGTCGATGCCGTCGCGAGCGAGTCGCTCCGTGACGATGTCCCCGCATTCCGCGCCGGGGACACCCTCAAGGTCCACGTCAAGGTGATCGAGGGCAACCGCTCCCGCGTGCAGGTGTTCCAGGGAGTGGCGATCCGCGTGCAGGGCTCGGGCGTCGGACGTACGTTCACCGTCCGCAAGGTGAGCTTCGGTGTCGGCGTCGAGCGCACCTTCCCCCTCCACACCCCGATCATCGACCGGATCGAGATCGTGAGCCGCGGCGACGTGCGCCGCGCCAAGCTGTACTACCTGCGCAACCTGCGGGGCAAGGCGGCCAAGATCAAGGAGAAGCGCGAGGCCTGAGCAGTCTCGGGGGGGACTGTGGACCATGCGTGACGAGCCGGTCGTCGGCCGTGCCGACGACGAAGTACGAGGGACGCACCGGGCACTCCGCTCGGCGGGGGGTCCGGCGCGTCGCTGGCTCGGCGCGGCGCGATGGGGCGATCGACGGATCCCACTCTGGATGGAGATCGTCGCGCTGCTCCTCGCCGCGCTCCTGCTGTCGTTGATCGTGAAGTCGCTCTTCCTCCAGACGTTCTACGTCCCGTCGGAGTCGATGGAGCCGACGCTGACCGGGAACGCGGGCGGCGTCCAGGACCGGATCGTCGTCCAGAAGGTGTCGTACTGGGGGCGTGAGGCCCGCCGCGGCGAGGTCGTCGTCTTCGAGGATCCCGGCGGCTGGCTGAGTGCGGGAGAGGTCCACGGATCCTCGAACGCAGCCCAGAAGCTTCTCTCCTCGGCCGGCCTGTTCCCGTCGGGCGGCCACCTCGTCAAGCGCGTGATCGGCGTCGGTGGCGACACCGTCAAGTGCTGCGACACGGCCGGACGGATCGAGGTCAACGGCGTCGCGATCGAGGAGCCGTACGTCAAGGACGTGACGGCGACCGGCCGTACGCCCTTCAGCGTGACCGTGCCCGCGGAGCACCTCTGGGTGATGGGCGACAACCGCGGCAACTCCGCAGACTCGCGCGCCCACGTCGACGAGGCGGGGGGCGGATTCGTGCCTGACGGCAACGTCGTCGGCAAGGTCGCCTTCGTGGTCTGGCCCTGGAAGGACCGGTCCGTCCTCCACGATCCTGAGTCCTTCGCCTCGCTCGACTGAGGCGCCCCGGCACCTCCGTCACGCGAGGGCGCCCGGCTACGCTGTCGGTGTGACATCCCACGATCAGGCCGCGAAGGCCGCCGAACGCCCTGCCCGGCAGAAGCGCAAGCCGCTCCCGCTGTGGCAGGAGACGATCTTGCTGGTCGTCGTGGCGCTGGTGCTGGCCCTGGTCGTCAAGACCTTCCTCGTCCAAGCGTTCTGGATCCCCTCGGGGTCGATGGAGGACACCCTCCAGATCGACGACCGCATCCTCGTCCAGAAGGTCAGCTATTGGACGGGCGAGCCCGAGCGTGGTGACGTGGTCGTGTTCGACGACCCCGGTGACTGGCTCGGTCCCCAGGTCGAGGAGGACCTCGGGCCGGTGCAGAAGGCGCTGTCGATCTTCGGGCTCTATCCGTCGGGCGGCCAGCTCGTGAAGCGCGTCATCGGCGTGGGCGGCGACACGGTCGTCTGCTGCGACGCCCAGGGACGGCTCCAGGTCAACGGCACCTCGATCGATGAGCCTTACGTCAAGAACCCCAAGGCCACCGCGAGCCAGCGCTTCAGGGTGAAGGTGCCCGAGGGGCGGCTGTGGCTGATGGGTGACAACCGCGACAACTCCCAGGACTCGCGTGCCCACATGGGCGGTCCCGGTGGCGGGTTCGTCAAGACCGACGCCGTGGTGGGCAAGTCGTGGGGGATCGTGTGGCCGTTGAGTCGTGCCGGCTCCGGCGGCTCGGACAACGAGCCGTTCAAGAACGTCCCCGACGCCGGCTGAGCCGATGGCCCCAGGGCGACGCGTGAGCTCGGCGGCACCGCCGTCGCTGCGGATCGAGCGACGTATGCTGCGCGGCGGGTTGACCTCTCTGGCGTGCAGCGACGAGGTCGGCCGAGGCGCGCTGTGCGGCCCGGTGACCGTGGCGATGGTCGTCGTGACCGAGTCGACGAAGACCGCTCCTCAGGGCGTGCGCGACAGCAAGCTCCTCACTGCCGAGGCGCGTCGCCGCCTCGTGCCACGGATCAAGCGGTGGGCACCGTCGCACGGCGTCGGCCATGCGACCCCGAACGAGATCGACGAGTTCGGGATCATCGCTGCGCTCCGACTGGCGGGTCATCGTGCCCTCGCCCAGCTCGACGTCGCACCGGACTCCGTGCTGCTGGACGGCAACCACGACTACCTCACGCCGCCCGAGCAGACCAGCCTCTATGGGCCGCCGCAGGTGGTCGAGCGGGTGCCTCCGGTGGTGACGATGATCAAGGCCGACATGCGCTGCGCGGCGGTCGCCGCCGCGAGCGTCCTCGCCAAGACGGCTCGGGACGCGATCATGGTGGCCCTCGCCGAGGAGCATCCCGAGTACGGATGGGCGGACAACAAGGGGTACGCCGCCCCGGAGCACATCGCGGCGCTCGCCTCTTTGGGCCCGACGCCGCACCACCGCGTCTCCTGGCGGTTGCCGGGCTTGATCGCGGACGGTGCCGGCCCGGCGGCAGCGCTGGGTGAGGCGCTCCCGCCCGGCATGACGGACGAGTGGGGCCTCGAGGTCGAGGAAGCCGCTGCGGAGGAGAGCGATGCCGTCGCGTCGCAGACAGACGACCTCTGGTGGTCGTCGGTCGCTCCCGAGGGCGGCCTGATCGGTCCCGAGGAGCGGTCGGCAGAGCGCCACGCGTGAACGGACCGCGCGCGGCGGACGCCGTACGCGGTAGTTTCGCAGGGACGGTCCCGACCGAGGGAGGACGATGAGCGCGGAGGATCTCGAGCGGTACGAGGCGGAGATGGAGCTCGCGCTCTACCGCGAGTACCGCGACGTCGTCGGCATCTTCACCTACGTGGTCGAGACGGACCGCCGCTTCTACCTGTGCAACGCCGTGGACGTGAAGGTGCGTTCGGAGACGGGTGACGCCTACTTCGAGGTGACGATGACCGACGCGTGGGTGTGGGACATCTATCGCCCCGCCCGGTTCGCGAAGAACGTCAAGGTCCTCACGTTCAAGGACGTCAACGTCGAGGAGCTGGCGACCTCGGACTTCGAGCCACCGAAGGGCTAGGCGTGGCGGCCGTCTGTCCACAGACGGTGCTCGTCCCCAGGCGCGGATGACGCGCGTCCCGGTCGTGCCGGAAGGCGCCACCTTGTCCGTGGAGGTGGCGACATGGCATCGAGCTATGAGCAGCGGCGCGCGGTCGGGGTGCACGGCGAGAACGTCGCGGCCGACTATCTGCGTGCCCAAGGCATGCGGGTCATCGACCGCAACTGGCGGTGCCGGTGGGGTGAGATCGACATCGTCGCCCAGGACGACGACGCGCTCGTCTTCTGTGAGGTCAAGACCCGCCGGAGCGCCGCGTACGGGACCCCGCTGGAGGCCGTGACCCCCCAGAAGGCAGCACGCCTCCGGCGTCTCGCGGGCGTCTACCTGTCCGAGCACCAGCCCGGTGCCGGACTCGTGCGCATCGACGTCGTCGCGGTCGTCGTCCCCGCGCGTGGAGCGGCCGAGGTCACGCACGTGGTGGGGGCGGCGTGACGGGCCTGGGCCGGACCATGTCGGTGTCGCTGGAGGGGATGCGGGGCCGGGTCATCGACATCGAGGTCGACGTGAGCCCCGGGCTGCCCCGGACGACGCTGGTCGGGTTGCCGGACGCCTCGCTCGCGGAGTCCCGTGATCGTTGCCGTGCCGCCATCGCCAACAGCCGGTTCGCGTGGCCCGACACCAAGGTCACCATCAACCTGTCACCTGCCTGGCTCCCCAAGGCGGGCTCCCACTTCGACCTCGGCATCGCGCTCGCCGTCCTCGCCAGCCAAGGGCACGTGCCCCAGGAGAGGCTCGCGAGCGCGGCCGTGCTCGGTGAGCTCGGACTGGACGGGCGGCTGCGTGCCGTTGCGGGCGTCCTGCCGGCGACCGCCGCGGCGGTGGCAGCAGGCTGCGGGCTCGTCATCGTTCCGGAGTCCAACGCTGCCGAGGCCTCCGTCGTCGCGGGCGCGCGGGTGCTCGGCGTGCGGTCGCTGCGTCAGACCGCCGCGCTGCTCCGCGGCGAGGATCCTCCGGACGACCCTCCGGTCGACGCCCTGGTGCCCGGTGAAGCGGCGCGCCCGGACCGGTTCGAGGGGCTCGACCTCGCCGACGTCGCGGGGCAGGACGACGCGCGTGCTGCCCTCGTCGTGGCGGCGGCGGGTGCCCACCACCTGCTCCTCTCGGGTCCGCCAGGGGTCGGCAAGACCATGCTCGCGCAGCGACTCCCGTCCCTGTTGCCGGACCTCGACGACGAGCAGGCGATGGAGACGAGCGCCGTCTACTCGGTCGGGGGGATGCTCTCTCCCGACGCGCCGCTGCTGCGTCGACCTCCGTTCGTCGACCCCCACCACACGGCGTCGGCGGCGGCGCTGGTCGGGGGAGGGAGCCGCACCGTGAGGCCTGGTGCGATGTCGCTGGCGCACCACGGGGTGCTGTTCCTCGACGAGGCCCCGGAGTTTCGTCGCGACGTGATCGACGGCCTGCGTCAACCGCTCGAGAGCGGGCGCGTGACCGTGTCCCGTGCGGTCCAGACCGCGGAGTTCCCGGCACGGTTCCTGCTGGTCCTCGCTGCCAACCCGTGTCCGTGCGGTCGGCGGACCGGTGAGCTGTGCGAGTGCAGCGCGGTGGTCAAACGACGCTACGGCGAGCGTCTGTCCGCACCGGTCCGCGACCGTATCGACCTCCAGCGCGAGGTCGGTCCTGTCTCGGCCCACCACTACGGACCGGGTGCGGAGCAGCCCGAGTCGTCGAAGGTCGTCGCGCAACGGGTCGTCGAGGCGAGAGACCGTCAGCGTCGACGGCTCGAGGACACGCCGTGGCGGACCAACGCCGACGTGCCCGGCGCTGCGCTACGTCGTGACCTCCCGACCCCGACACGTCTCGTGGTGGCTGTCGGTCGGCTGGTCCGGGCGGGGACGGTCAACGCCCGGACGGCCGACCGCCTTCTCCGGGTCGCGTGGACGGTGGCCGACCTGCGACAACGGCCGGCACCCGACGACGACGACCTGGAGACGGCGACGGCGCTGCGGCGCGGCACCACACCCGAGGGCTCCCTGTGGGAGCGGGTGACCGCGTGACTGCGACAGAGCAGGACGGCGTGTCGCCCCGTGGTCGGCGAGACGAGCGGCGCGCCCGCCTCGGGCTGAGCCTGGTGGCCGAGCCCGGTGATCCGAGGCTGGCCGCCGGCCTGCTCGAGCGCACGCCGACGGAGCTGCTGGCCGCAGTGACGTCCGCAGACGCGGGGACACCGGAAGCCTGGCGTGCTCGTGCCGTCGCACTCGACACGCGGCTCGAGGCAACAGTCACCGTCGCGCGCGGTGCCGGGCTGCGCTGGGTCTGCCCCGGGGATGCAGGCTGGCCGGAGCGGTTGGACGACCTCGATCAGGTCGGTGCCGTGTCGGGGGTCGTCGGGCGCCCGCTCGGCCTCTGGGTCCGCGGCCGGGGCCGTCTCGACGACCTGACCGCTCGGTCGGCTGCCGTCGTGGGAGCGCGCGACGCGACGACCTACGGCCGTGACGTGGCGGGGGACCTGGCGGCCGACCTCGTGGACGCCGGGACAGCGGTGGTGAGCGGGGCGGCGTTCGGCATCGACGCAGCGGCGCACCGTGGTGCGCTGGCCCTCGGCGGGCCAACGGTCGCGGTCCTGGCCTGCGGCCTCGACATCGACTACCCCCGTGCCCACGCGAGCCTGCTGCGCGCGATCTCCGAGTCCGGGCTGCTGGTGAGCGAGCATCCTCCCGGCGCGACTCCCACCCGGTCGCGGTTCCTCACGCGCAACCGGATCATCGCAGGTCTCACCCAAGGCACCGTCGTCGTCGAGGCGGCGCGACGCAGCGGAGCGCTCAACACGCTGAGCTGGGCCAACGAGCTCGGTCGGCTCACCATGGCCGTGCCCGGCCCGGTGGCGCACCAGTCGTCGGTCGGCGTGCACCAGGCGATCCGCGAGGGTCGTGCCGTGCTCGTCACCAACGGCGCGGAGGTTCTCGAGGACCTCGACGTGCTCGGGCGTCGTGACGCCACCCCACCGTCGGCACCAGCGACCGTCTGGGACGGTCTCGACCCGACGTCACGGGCCGTGATCGAGGCCCTGCCTGCGCAGGGACCCCGGACCACCGACGAGATCGCCTGGCATGCCGGTGCGTCCCCGGAGGCGGTCGCCGCAGCACTCGACCATCTGGAGCGAAGCGGATTCGTCCGGCCGTCGGGTCGGGGATGGCACCTTGCGCGGCGCGCCGACCTCGCGCGCGCCGGCGATGGCGCGGGCGAGAGGGCCGGAGACCCTGCCGCCGGGGACCAGGACCGGTGACGGCGTGCCCGCTTGGAGGTCACGCGACCCACCGTCACACTCGGGTCATGGCCACGACCGACCGCAGTCCTGCCTGGACCGACGCCCTCGAGGCCTACACGCGGCATCTGCGCTCCGAGCGTGGGCTGAGCGAGCACACGGTGCGCGCGTACGCCGGCGACCTCGACCTGCTGGCCGCCCATGCGGAGGCGCTCGGCGTCCGCGATCCGGCGTTGCTCGAGCTGAGGTCGCTGCGGAGCTTCCTTGCCGCACAGCAGGTCCGCGGCCGAGCCCGGAGCACGCTGGCGCGTCGGGCGGCAGCCGTCCGTCGCTTCACGGCGTGGCTGGTGCGCACCGGTCGCGCCGACCAGGACGCCGGCGCGTTGCTGGTCAACCCCAAGCGGCACCGCGAGCTGCCCGGCGTCCTCCGCCAGGACGAGGTGCGCGCCCTCCTCGACTCGGCCGCCGCGGTCGCCACCGGAGGTCCGGGCGGCGCCGACGAGGCGGAGGCGGGCGCTCCACGACCTGCGCACCCGTCGGACTCCGACCCCGTCGCGGTGCGCGACGTGGCGGTCCTCGAGCTCCTCTACGCGACCGGCATCCGGGTCGGCGAGCTGTGCGGGCTCGACATCGACGACGTCGACCGTTCGCGCGACGTGGTGCGGGTCATCGGCAAGGGCGACAAGGAACGCAGCGTGCCGTTCGGTCGCCCGGCCGGTCGCGCCGTCGACCGGTGGTTGACGGTCCGGCCGGAGCTGGTGGTCGC
>NZ_JARBCJ010000169.1:0-7003 GCF_028803055.1 Mumia sp. | reverse complement strand
GCCACGATGCACCTCGACACGGTCGTGACGATGGTCGACGTCGACGCGGTGGTCATGTATCCGGCGGTCGCCGACACGCTCCGCGCCTACCCGGTCACCGAGGGCTCCGGGACCGCGCTGTCGATCGACGAGCCGGCTCCGTTCCTCGAGGCGGCGGCGAAGGCGCTGCAGATCGACCGGCTGCGCGTCATCGACACCGGGCTCGACGCCGTCACCGCCGAGCGTGAGCAGTGGGACGACGGCAACAACACGCTCGCGATCGCGCCGCGGCTCGCCGTGGCGTACGAGCGCAACATCGAGACCAACGCGCGGCTCGAGTCGGCGGGCATCGAGGTGATCCGGATCCAGGGCTCGGAGCTCGGCACCGGGCGCGGCGGTCCCCGCTGCATGTCGTGCCCGATCGCGCGCGACCCGGTGGTGCCCGGCGTTTGAGGTGCTCGCACCGGAAGTCCGACGATCCCACCTCGTATTCGGGGTGGGATCGTGGCGTCTGAGGTGTGAGCACCCGAAACGCCGCCCGGCCGGAATGAACCCGTACGGCCTGTGGTTGGTTGCATAGCAGGACTGGTCGCACCCACGCGGCCGCCGTGACAGGGGGCCAGGGTGATCTCGACCGCGCGTCGTACGCACTATCGCGTCACGCTCGCGGTGCTGTGCGTCGGAGTCGCGTCGTTCGCCCTGGTCCAGTCGCTCACGATCCCGGTGCTCCCGCGCATCCAGGAGGAGCTCGGGACCAACGCGACGACCGTGACCTGGGTCGTCACTGCCTACCTCGTCTCCGCCTCGGTCTTCACGCCGCTGGCCGGCCGACTCGGTGACGCGACGGGCAAGGAGCGCGTGCTGGTGTACGCGCTCGGGCTGCTCGCGGTCGGGTCCGTGGTCGCTGCGCTCGCCCCGAACGTCGGCGTGATGATCGCGGCGCGGGTCATCCAGGGCGTCGGCGGCGGCGTCGTACCCCTGGCGTTCGGGATCATCCGCGACGAGTTCCCCGAGCCCAAGATCTCCGGCGCGATCAGCTTCACGTCGGCCCTGATGGGAGCGGGCGGCGGTTTCGGCACGGTGGTGGCGGGGCCGATGGTGGACGGGCTGGGCTACGTGTGGCTGTTCTGGCTGCCGGCGATCGTCACCGGCGCCGCGGCCGTCGCAGCGTGGGTCCTCGTCCCCGCGTCCCCCGTACGCACGCCGGGCCGCATCCCGTTGCTCCCGACGCTGCTCTTCGCCGGGTGGCTGACGGCGCTGCTGATCGGCATCAGCGAGGGGTCGCGCGTCGGGTGGGGTGCGCCGCTGGTCGTCGGCCTCCTCATCGCGGCGGTCGTCCTGCTCCTCGGATGGGTGTACGTCGAGCAGCGGGCCGCCGTACCCTTCATCGACCTGCGCATGATGCGCCTCCCCGCGGTGTGGACCGCCAACCTCGTCGCGTTCCTCATGGGCGTCGGCATGTATGCGTCGTTCGCGTTCACGCCACGGTTGCTGCAGACCGACCCGAGCGTCGCCGGCTACGGGTTCGGCGCGTCCATCACCGAGTCGGGCCTGCTGATGCTGCCCTCGGCGGTCGGCACGTTCGTGATGGGACTCGTCACCGCGCCGCTCACCCGCATCCGCGGCCCCAAGCCGGTCGTGGTGATCGGCTGCCTCCTGAGCGCGATCGGGCTCGGGGCGATGGGCCTGGTCCACCACGAGCCGTGGCAGACGGCGATCGCCAGCGGCCTGTTCGGGATCGGCCTCGGCGCCGTCTTCGCCTGCCTGGCGAGCCTCGTCGTCGCCGCGGTGCCGCCGGAGCAGACCGGCGTGGCGAGCGGCATGAACGCCAACATCCGTACGATCGGCGGCGCGGTCGGCTCGGCGGTGATGGCGACGATCGTGACGGGCCAGCTCGGACGCGGCGGGGAGCCGCGAGAGTCGTCGTACGTCGCGGGGTTCCTGTTCTTGTCGGCGGCGCTGCTGGTCGCGGCGCTGGTCGCGCTGCTGATCCCGAAGATGAGTCCGCGCGAGCTGGAGGGCGGGCTCGACGTCGACCGTGAGCCGGAACCCGCGCTCGCCGACTGACTCCCTGCCCGCTCCGTCCCCGATTTGTGCACCTCCTCAAGGAATCGGGCCGGGGATTCCTCGACGAAGTGCACAAATCGGGGACGGGAGGGGCCGGGGCCGGACGGGTCAGATGTTGGAGCCGTCCGGGGGCGAGGCAGGGGTGCCGGGATCACCCGTGGGAGCTCCCGCACCGGCGTCCGGGCAGTCCAGGTCGAGCGTGAACGCCGTCATCGACAGCGACCCGTACGTGTAGCCGTCGACGAGCACGTCCGCTCCACGGCCTGACTGGTCGGCCATCCCGGCGAGATAGAGCAACGGCAGGAAGTGGTCCGGCGTGGGCACCGCGTGCCGGTAGTCGGCGTGCGCGTCCATCGTCGCGATGTTGGTCGGGTCCTCGGCCATCAGCTCCCTGGCCGACTCGTCGAAGCGGTGCGCCCAGTCGTACCCCTCGTCCGCGAGTCCCCAGTCCATCCCGCCGAGGTTGTGGACGACGTTGCCGCTGCCGAGGACGAGCACTCCGTCGGCGCGCAGGGCGTTGAGCTTCTGGCCCAGGTCGAGGTGGTAGTCGAGGCCCTTGTCGGCGTTGATGCTCAGCTGGACCACCGGGATGTCGGCGTCGGGGAAGACGTGGGTCAGGACCGACCAGGTGCCGTGGTCGATGCCCCAGGAGTCCTGGTCCTCGCCGCACCACGTCGGGTGCACGGCGTCGGAGACCTCCTCGTACAGCTCGGGCATCCCGGGCGCCGGATACTGCACCTCGAACAGCTCGCGTGGGAAGCCGTAGAAGTCGTGGATCGTCCTCGGGGTGCGCATCGCGGTGACCGCCGTGGCGTTGATGTACCAGTGCGCCGACACGACGAGGATCGCGCGCGGCTTCGGCAGAGACTCGCCCAGCGCACGCCATGCCTCGGTGTAGCGGTTGCGCTCGAGCGCGTTCATCGGGTTGCCGTGGCCGATGAACGCGGCGGGCATGAGGGAGGGGGCTGCGAGGTCGGCCATGTCGTCATTGTCGCCCAAGGCCCCGGAGCGCGGAGGTAGTTGACACTTCATCTACCATGGGGAGATGAAGAACGTCGGCTTCCTCTCCTTCGGCCACTGGCAGGCCGTCCCGGGCTCGCAGGTCCGTACGGCACAGGACGCGCTGCTCCAGACGATCGATCTCGCCGTCGAGGTCGAAAAGCTCGGTCTCGACGGAGCGTACGTGCGTGTGCACCACTTCGCGCGCCAGCTCGCGTCGCCGTTCCCCCTGCTGGCCGCGATCGCAGCGCGGACGTCGCGGATCGAGATCGGGACCGGCGTGATCGACATGCGCTACGAGAACCCCTTCGCGATGGCGGAGCAGGCGGCCGCCGCCGACCTGATCAGCGCGGGCCGGCTCCAGCTCGGCATCAGCCGCGGATCACCGGAGAACGCGCAGCGCGGGTACGAGTCGTTCGGGTTCGTGCCGCCGGAGGGCGGGACCGACGCCGACATGGCGCGGACGCATGCCGAGATCTTCCTCGCCGCGATCAGGGGTGCGGGCGTGGCGCTGTCCGACCCCGCGATGACCGGCCAGCAGGTGCCGCTCTCGATCCAGCCGCAGTCCGACGGGCTCCGCGACCGCATCTGGTGGGGCTCGGGCACCCGGGCGACCGGCGAGTGGGTCGCGAAGCAGGGGATGAACCTCATGTCCTCCACGCTGCTGACCGAGGACACCGGCGTGCCGTTCGACCAGCTCCAGGCCGAGCAGATCGCCCGCTATCGCGACACGTGGGCTGAGCAGGGCTGGGAGCGCGAGCCGCGGGTCTCCGTCAGCCGCAGCATCGTGCCGCTGCTCGACGACACCGACCGCGCCTACTTCGGCGAGCGCTCGGACGCAGACCAGGTCGGGGTCATCGACGGGCTGGTGTCGCGGTTCGGGAAGTCGTATGTCGGTGAGCCCGCCGCGCTGGCGGAGGAGCTCGCCGCGGACGCCGCGGTACGGGATGCCGACACGCTGCTGATCACGGTGCCGAACATGCTCGGCGTCGCCTACAACGTCGAGCACCTCGCCGCCCTGACCGAGGAGGTCCTGCCGGCGATCGGCTGGTCGCCCCGGTCGGCCTGACGCCGCTCACCCCACCCGGGGCGGTTGCACGAGCAGCGCGGCGACCCGCGCGGCCAGCAGCCGCGCGACGACGACGGTGACGGCGATCCCGAGCGCGGTCCCCGCGGCGACGTCGGCGATGTCGGGGACCCCGACCACGACCCGTCCGACCGCCACGACGACGGCGACAGGCACCGCGTACCGCCACCACCGCGGTGCCACCAGCACCACCGCCGTCGCGAGGGCGGCGGCGATCGTCGCGTGGTTGCTCGGCCACGCCCAGTCGCCTTCGGCGGGGCAGGTCGCGAGCACGTCGACAGCGCCGCACGGCCGCTCGTCACGGACGAGGACCTTCAGCACCTCGCTGGCGCCGTACGCCAGCACGACGCCGGCTCCGGCCGCGATCCCGACGGCGAGCGTGCGAGGCCCACGCCCGTACGAGGTGGCCGCCAGGACCAGCGCGAGCACGACGAGCCCGATGTCGGGGAGCAGCTCCACCGCTGTCGCGAGCGGGGAGGGGAGGCCGGTGGCGGCCTCGGCGATCAGGCGTGAGAGCGGGTCGGAGATCAGCACTCCGTGACCGTACGGCGGCGCGCGCCGTGACCCGTCAGCCCTCGGGCCTGTGCTGCGGGCGGCGGGTCAGACCCCAGTCGTACGCGCCCCGGACAGCACGACGCCCCGCACCCTGCGTGAGGGTACGGGGCGCCGCGCCAGAGCTCAGGCCTCGAGGCGGGCCTTCAGACCGTCGAGCTCGGTCCAGAGCACGGCCGGCAGCTTGTCGCCGAACGTCTCGAACCACTCGTTGATCTGCGGGATCTCGGTCTTCCACTCGTCGGCGTCGACGGCGAGGGCCTTCGCAAGCTGCTCCTCGGTGACGTCGAGCCCGTCGGTGTCGAGGGCGCCGGGCGCCGGCACGAG
The DNA here is from genome assembly GCF_028803055.1 of Mumia sp. NCBI lineage: Bacteria > Bacillati > Actinomycetota > Actinomycetes > Propionibacteriales > Nocardioidaceae > Mumia > Mumia sp. The sequence continues at coordinate 1,992 of NZ_JARBCJ010000169.1, read as the reverse complement.
ACCGATCGGGGTCTCGACGGCGTCGACGTTGCCCTCGATGCGATCGACGACGTACTTGAGGACGCGGCTGTTCTCGCCGAAGCCCGGCCACAGGAACGAGCCGTCGTCGTCACGACGGAACCAGTTGACGTAGAAGATCTTGGGGAACTTCGACTCGTCGTTGTTCTTGGCCATCGAGATCCAGTGGCTGAAGTAGTCACCGGCGTCGTAGCCGATGAACGGCAGCATCGCCATCGGGTCGCGACGGACGACGCCGACCGCACCGGTCGCCGCGGCCGTGGTCTCCGAGGAGAGCGTGGCGCCCATGAACGTGCCGTGGCTCCAGTCGCGGGCCTCGGTCACCAACGGGATGGTCGTCTTGCGGCGACCGCCGAAGAGGATCGCGTCGATCGGGACGCCGTTGGGGTCGTCGTACTCCGGCGCGAGGATCGGGCACTGACGGATGGGGGTGCAGAAGCGGCTGTTGGGGTGCGACGAGAGCTCGTCGGACTCCGGAGTCCAGTCGCGACCCTTCCAGTCGGTGAGGTGCGCGGGCGCGTCCTTCGTCATGCCCTCCCACCACACGTCGCCGTCGTCGGTCAGCGCGACGTTCGTGAACACCGAGTTGCCCTTGGCGATGGTGCGCATCGCGTTGGCGTTGGTGTCCCAGCCGGTGCCCGGCGCGACGCCGAACAGGCCGAACTCCGGGTTGACGGCGTACAGGCGGCCGTCGGCGCCGACGCGCATCCAGGCGATGTCGTCGCCGAGGGTCTCGACCTTCCAGCCCTCGATGGTCGGCTCGACCATCGCGAGGTTGGTCTTGCCGCAGGCGCTGGGGAACGCCGCGGCGACGTACTTGACGACGCCCTCGGGCGAGGTGAGCTTGAGGATCAGCATGTGCTCGGCCATCCAGCCCTCGTCGCGGCCCATCGCGGAGGCGATGCGCAGCGAGTAGCACTTCTTGCCGAGGAGGGCGTTGCCGCCGTAGCCCGAGCCGTACGACCAGATCATGCGCTCCTCGGGGAACTGCACGATGTACTTGGTGTCGCTGCACGGCCACGGCACGTCGTCCTGGCCCGGCTCGAGCGGCGCGCCGACGGAGTGCAGCGCGGGGACGAAGGACGCGTGGGTGCTCTCGATGCGGTCGAGGACCTCACGGCCGACACGCGCCATCACCGACATGGACGCGACGACGTAGGCGGAGTCGGTGATCTCGACGCCGAACATCGGGTGAGCGGAGTCGATGTGGCCCATCACGAACGGGATCACGTACATCGTGCGCCCACGCATCGAGCCGTCGTACAGCTCGATCATGATGCGCTTCATCTCGGTCGGAGCCATCCAGTTGTTGGTGGGTCCGGCGTCGGCCTTGTCGACGCTGCAGATGTAGGTACGGTCCTCGACGCGCGCGACGTCGGTCGGATCGGAGGCGCACCAGAAGGAGTTGGGCTTCTTGCTCTCGTCGAGCCGCACGAACGTGCCGGCGGCGACCAGCTCGTCGGTGAGGCGGGTCCACTCCTCGGGAGTCCCCTCGATCCAGGTGATCGAGTCGGGCTTGGTGAGTGCGGCGACCTCGTCGACCCAGGTCTGGAGCTCGGCGTGGCTCGACCTGTAGGTGCTCGTCGGGGCGTCGGTGGTGATGTCTGCGGCCATGATGATCTGTGTCCTTCTCGCATCGCGATTCAAGCGTGTTGATTCGCACTGGCCAGGCCAATCCCGTGACCGGTCAGCTGATGTGGATAGGTGGGCGAGGCTCACGCTGCGGGACCGGTGCGCGGTCCCGAAGGACGAGAGCCGTGTCGCCAATGTATGCCCCGTTCGCGCCCCCGCCTCACACGGGCCTCGAGATAGTGAACATTCTCACAAGGGCCTCTGGCCTGCGGTTTTAAGTTGATCCGGCCCACAAATCGAGTTCAAAAGGGTCGAACCAGGACAGCCGTCCAAGTGGTTGGCTTTTCACAATCTCCGGACAGGGTCGCAACCTCCCACGACCCCCTCCGCCCGCGGGTCACT
>NZ_JARBCJ010000168.1:0-7035 GCF_028803055.1 Mumia sp. | reverse complement strand
TCGTGCGGAACACCCAGTAGATCCGATCCGCTCGGCGAAGAGGGCGGTCTCGAGGTCGAGGTCGAGGTCGGTGTTCGTGCAAGACCTTTCGTGAGAGCAGCCGGGGGACCGCGATGTCGCTGCCGCAGGGCGATGTGAGCGTCCCTCGTGGGGCGCCGTCGCGAGGATGGACCCTTGCCGCTGTCGCCTGCGGCACCTTCCTGATGCTCGTCGCCTTCACGATGCCGCTCGCGACGATCGTCCCCACGGCTGCCTCTCTGGACGCCGGAGTCGCCGGCCGGACCTGGGTCCTCAGCTCGATGAGCATCGGGTTGGCGTCCGCGCTGCTGACCAGCGGGGCGGTCGCCGACGACTTCGGCCGTCGCCGCACCTTCGTGGCAGGGCTGTTCCTGATGGCCCTCACGAGCGTCGTGTGCGTGGTCGCGCCCGACACAGTCACCTTCGTGCTCGCGCGCGTCCTGCAAGGTGTCGGTGGCGCCGCCGTCACCGCCTCGAGTCTCGGCATCATCGCCCATACCTTCCCCGCGGGACCTGGACGCGCGTCGGCCAGCGGCGTGTGGGGTGCCGCGCTGGGCGCGGGCATCGCCGTCGGACCGGTGGTCGCCGGGCTCTGTGACGCGTGGGTGTCATGGCGTCTCGCCTACGCGCTGCTGGCAGCAGCCTGCGTCGCGACGGCGGCGCTCGCGCTGGGCGTGGTGAGGGAGTCGCGCGCGGCCCGTCCGCGTCCGGTGGACCGGTGGGGCGGGTTGCTCCTCGCTGTCGGGCTCGGGAGCCTTCTCGCGGGTCTCGTCGAGAGCCGTCAGGATCTCGGTGATCCGTCGGCGCTCGCGCTGTTCGGTGGTGCCGTCCTCGCGCTGGTGGCTTTCGTCGCCGTCGAACGGCGAGGCCGGGCGCCGATGCTCGACCTGATGCTGCTGCGCCATCGTCGGTTCCTGGCCGTCACGGTCGCCGCGTTCGCCACGGGCATGGGGATCATCGCCCTGTTCTCGTTCATGGCGGTCTTCCTCGACACCGGCTTCGGCATCGACGCGCTCGGTGCCTCCCTGCTCCTGCTCTCGTGGTCGGCGACCAGCGTGGCGGCGTCCCTGCTCGCACGTCGGATCCCTGAGCACCGAGTCTCGGGCCGGGTCCAGCTGGCGATCGGTCTGGTCGGCGTCGCCGTCGGTCAGGCGGGACTCGCGGCGGTCGGGCCGGACACGTCCTGGCCCCGCTTCGTCCCCGCTCTGCTCGTCGCAGGGGTCGCGAGTGGTGTCCTCAACGCCGCGCTGGGTCGCGAGGCTGTGGCGGCCGTGCCCGTGGGCCGCGAGGCGATGGGTGCAGGGGCCAACAACACCGCCCGCTACGTCGGCTCGGCGATCGGCGTGACCGTCGTCGCCGTCATCGTCGCGAGCCACGGCACGAGCCGGCAGGACCTCTTCGACGGGTGGAACGTCGCCGTCCTCCTCACCGCGGCCTTCTCGCTCGTCGGGGCGGCCGTCGTGCTGACGTGCCGCCCCGCCCGTGATGCTCGGTGAGGCCGTTCAGTCGAAGAGGTCGGACAGCCAGTTCTCCTTCTTCTTGCGCCTGGGGGACCGGTCGTCGTAGCGGCGGTCGTCGTAGCCGCGCTGCTGGTACTGCTGCTGCGGCGGCGCCTGCTGGTACGAGCCCGGAGACGGCGGTGACGGTGCGGCGGGGGCCGACTGGGAGCCGGCGCGGTCGATGATCTTGTCGAGCTCGCCACGGTCGAGCCACACCCCGCGGCACTCGGGGCAGTAGTCGATCTCGATCCCGCTGCGTTCGCTCATCACAAGGGTGGTTTCGTCGTTCGGGCATCTCATGGGCTCATCCTCGGGGGTCGGAGGAGCCTTGCCAAGCGTCGTCGCTGCTGCTGCGCGAGCCGAGGAAGGCGAGGAGTCGTGGATCGGTCGATGTGAGGCGGTCGACCTCTTCGCCGCCGTCGCACCGGCATAGTGTCACGGTCGCCGCCGACGAGCTGTGCGCGACCACGCGCCACGTCCCGCCCGCGCGCTCCCAGCGGGTCAGCACCTCGACAGGCTCCTCGGTCATGCGCCCATCATGCGCCGTTCTTCGTGGCGTGAGGGCCGCGCGCATGAGAGCGTACGACCATGGTGCTCCCGCGACGCCTTCGTCGGGTCAACCGCGTCGGGCTCAACCGGCTCGTCGTGCACGTCGCCCCGTGGCTGCCCGGACTGGGGGTGGTCGTCCATCGGGGCCGCCGGTCCGGCCATGTCTACCGCACACCAGTGATGGTCTTCCGCCACGGTGAGCAGATCGTGGTCGCGCTGCCCTACGGTGACGACACCGACTGGGTCCGCAACGTGCTGGGACCCGGCAAGTCGGCGGTCGTGACGCGGGGACGTACGCTCCCGCTCGTCTCCCCGAGGATCGCGCGCGACCCGCAGCACCGCGCCGTGCCGGCGCTGGTCCGCCCGTTCCTTCGCGCGCTGGGCGCCGACAGCGTCCTGACGGCGGGGACCGTCCCTGCCGCCGGATGAGCGCCGATCAGCTCAAGTGCCGGCGAGCGCCTGCGTGCACGGCGTCCGACAGCAGCGCCAGAGGTCGCGACTCGAGCTGCGCCAGGTGCCAGAAGAGCCTGACGTCGATCCGCGTGCGCTCGCCGATCTCCCGCACCGCTCCCGTCTGCTCCAGCGCGGCGGACTGGAGGTCGGGAAGCATTCCCCACCCCAGCCCGAGGCGTACGGCGTCGCGGTAGGCCTCCGAACCGGGCACGTAGTGGTGCGGAGGATCGACGCGGCGGCGGGTGACCCGTCGGACGAACCGGTGCTGGAGATCGTCGAGGCGGTCGAACTGCACGACCGGCGCCGTCGCGAGTGCGGCAGCCGAGACGCCGTCGGCGAACCACCGTGCGACGAACCCCGGCGTGGCCATGGCCCGGTAACGCATCGTCCCGAGACTCGTCACGGTGCACCCGGGCACGCGTCCTGGGTCCGCGGCGACCGCGGCGAGGACGGTGCCGTCGCGCAGCCGTCCGAGCGAGTGCTGCTCGTCCTCCCGGTGGACGTCGACGCACACCTGGTCGGCGACGACCGCGATCGAGGGGACGAACCAGGTGGCCAGCGAGTCGGCGTTGACGACGACGGGGATCGTGACCGGTCCTGGGTGTGCGACCGACGGCACGAGGTCGGCCAGGAGGAGGTCGACCTGGCGGGCGGCGCGCAGCACGGCGGCGCCCTGCTCGGTCACCGCGACGGGACGGGTACGGCGGACGAGCACGCGACCGGTCGCCGCCTCCAGCGCCTTGATGCGCTGGCTCACGGCGGAGGGGGTGACGTGGAGCGACGCGGCGGCCGCCTCGAAGCTGCCCTCGCCGACCACGGCCGCGAGCGTGCGGAGCTGGTCGAGGGCCAGGTCGGTCATGAAGCGCTCCTTCATCTGCTGAAGGAAGTTTAGCTGGATTGGATGACGCGCCGCGCCTACCGTCGAAGCATGGAGACAGGAGGTGCGATGTCGGTCGTCGTGGCAGGGATGGTCACGGGTCTCTCGCTCATCGTGGCGATCGGCGCCCAGAACGTCTTCGTCCTCCGGCAGGGTCTGCGTCGCGAGCACGTCGGTGCGGTCGTCCTCGTCTGCGCCGCCTCGGACACCGTCCTGATCGCGGCGGGGGTCGCCGGCGTGGGATCGCTCGTCGTCCAGGCCCCAGCTCTGGTCGCGGTGGCTCGTTGGGGCGGGGCTGCCTTCCTCACTGCGTACGGGCTGCTCGCGGCACGGCGCGCGTGGGTCGGCGGCCGGCTGGAGGTCGACGACCGTGGCGCCCCGGCGTCGCGCGGGGCCGTGGTCGCGACAGCCGCCGCGCTCACCTGGTTGAACCCGCACGTCTATCTCGACACCGTGCTGCTCCTGGGGTCGGTGGGGAGCTCGTACGGAGGTGACCGTTGGCTCTTCGCGATCGGCGCCGTAGCGGGAAGCTGGGCCTGGTTCCTGGGCCTCGGGTACGGCGCGCGGACCTTGCGTCCCGTCTTCTCCCGGCCGGGCGCCTGGCGCGTCCTGGACGCGGGGATCGCCGTGGTGATGCTCGTGATCGCCGTCTCGTTGGTCCGCCACGCCTGACGCGGCGTGCCGTGACGAACGTCTCGGAGATCGCCTCGTTGTTACGCTCGAACGAGCATCGACGACGGTTGAGAGGGGCACATGGCAGCGGGCGACACCGCGGAGGACCACGTCCCGACGGTCCAGGGTCCGGACCCTCGGGCGGACGGGGCTGCCCCGACGGTGCACCTCGCGACAGGCGCCACGCTTCCCCGCGACCCCACCTCGGCCGCGGTCGGGCCCTACCAGCTCCGGGTGCTCCTCGGGTCGGGTGGCTTCGGTGCCGTGTACGTCGGAAGTGCCGCGGGCGGTCCGCCCGTCGCCGTGAAGGTGCTGACGTTCGAGGGGTCGGGAGCGCGGGAGCGGTTCGCCCGAGAGGCGGCGCTGCTCGACCGGCTCGGCGGCAACGGGTTCCCCCGCTACATCGACGGAGACCTGCAGGCCGCGCGCCCGTGGTTCGCGATGGAGCTCCTCGAGGGCGTCACGGTGGGTGACGCCGTACGCCATGCCGGACCGCTCGCTGTCCCGACCGTCGTGGTGGCGGCGCTCGACGTCGGGCGTTCGCTCGGGCGGCTCCACGGTCTCGGCTACGTCCACCGTGACGTGAAGCCGGCCAACGCCGTCCTCGCCGGCAGACGAGCCACGCTGATCGACGTCGGCATCGCCAAGGGCGACCACACCCATGACCTCACCTCGACTGGCGAGATGGTGGGCTCGGTCGCGTGGGCGGCGCCCGAGCGGTTGACCGGGGACCGGGCCACCGCGGCCACGGACGTGTACGGTCTCGGCCTGCTCGTCGCGTTCGCGTCCTCCGGTCGCACCCCGTTCCCGCGAGGAGACGACGCGGCGACGCTGAGCGCCGTGGCCGAGGGCCGGATCGACCTGCGGGGCGTTCCTGACGCGCTGGCCCCTCTCGTGCTCTCGGCGACCGCGGTCTCACCGGGCGACCGTCCTCCGATGGAGGAGGTGGTCGCCGAGCTCGTACGGCTGGCCCCGGACGAGGAGCGGCCGGTCGCCAAGCCGACGGCGCCTCGGCCGCCCGAGCCCCGGCCGGTGGTCGCGCCTGTCGTGACACCGGCCGCGCCCCGTCCGCGGAGCGTGACCTCCCCGCCGCAGACGGTCGCCGTCCCCGCGCCAGCGGCCGCTTCGCTCCCTCCCGACGGTCTCCAGCGGCTGCTGGACAACGGCCGTCTCGCGGTCGAGCTCGAGGCCGCCCACGCCCGGGGGTACGACCGGGCGGCTGTGGAGGTGGTGTCGCGAGCCCAGCGGCACACGCACCGGCGCTCCGTCCGCGCGCTGGATCCCGCCCGTGTGAAGGCCACGATCTGGCGTCGCAACCGGTGGTGGGACGGCCAGTTCGCCCAGCGCCGCCGCTTCCCCGACACCGACGAGGGCTGGAAGCAGGAGCGGGCGCTGATCCGTCGCGGATGGTGGAGCGACAAGGGGGCCGGTCTGGTCGCTCTCGTCGGCATTCTCGCCGTCCTGGTGGGCTGCCTCTCCGGTGCCGACGCTGCCGTCCGGGCGCCGTTCGCCTGGATCGACCGCGTGTTGCCGGTCGTCGAGGTCGGTGGCCGGGCGATCGCCTGGGACCTCCTCGCACTCCTGCTGGTCGTCGTCGGGCTCCTCGTGCTCGCGGCTCGTTGGTCGGCAGAGGCCCGCCGCGACCGCGGCGTGGGGCCACCACAGATGCTCCGCCTGGCCCCGGGACTGATCACGACCGGTGTCACGGTCGTCGCGGTGGCCGCCCTGCTCGTGGTGACGGGCCTGGCGGGTTGACGAGACGTGGGCCACACCGGTGGAAAGGTCCTCGCATCCGTGCTTGCCTGGGAGGGCCAGCACAAGCGATGACGTAGGAGGAAGCATGGGCAAGACGATGAGCCGCGGCGACAGCACCACGGTGGATGCCCCGTACCGCGCGTCGAAGCAGATGGCCGACCACCTCCAGCAGATCCACGTCGACCTGATCGACCTCCACATCCAGGGCAAGCAGGCGCACTGGAACGTCGTCGGCAAGAACTTCCGCGACCTCCATCTCCAGCTCGACGAGATCGTGGCGGCCGCACGTCAGTTCTCCGACGACGTCGCCGAGCGGATGAGGGCGATCTACGTGACGCCGGATGGTCGGGCAGCGACCGTGGCCAAGCAGAGCAGCCTGCCGGAGTTCCCGTCCGACGAGGTCGACACCGGCGAGACGGTCGACCTGATCACGAGCGCGCTCCACGCGGTCGCCGCGACAGCGCGGCGCATCCACGACGCCGTCGACGAGGAGGACCCGACGACGGCCGATCTCCTCCACGCCGTTCTCGAGCGCATCGAGCAGCTCGCGTGGATGGTGGAGGCCGAGAACCGGATCGCCAACCGCAGCATCCCGCGTCCGATTCACGAGTGACCGTCTGACGCGCGACCGACGGACACGTCCGTCGGTCGCCGCGTCATGACTGCCGGTCTCGTTGGCAGGTGGCGGTGAAGCCCGCGAGCCGCGGACCCGAGGCGAACGCGGTCACCACGTCGAAGCCCCCGCCGCGCAGCGAGGCGACGACCGCGTCGGCGACCCTGCGGGCGACCGAGCCTGAGGGCGTCTCGTAGAACAGCCAGAACGAGCCGCCGGGCCGCAGCAGCCGCCGTAGGGCGCGGCTGGGCTCGGCAGCGTCGCCGGTCCAGAAGAGGTTGACGTTCACGGCGAAGACGAGGTCGCGCGAGGCCTCGAGAAGGCTCGGGGCGACGTCCTCGACCGATCCGCGGACGACGTCCCAGCGGGCGTCGCCCGAGGTCGCCTCGCAGCGCCGCCGAGTGCGTTCCTCCGCAACCGGCGAGCGGTCCACGCCGAGATAGCTTCCGTCCGGACCCAGGCGTTCGAGCACGAGCTGCGCCGCCACCCCGCCGCCGCCGCCGACCTCGAGCACGTCGCTGTCGGGGTGCAGGGGGAGTGCAGCGACCGCGGTGGCGTGACGTACTGGGGCGGGCATGTCTCAGCGTACGGCGCCGGCC
>NZ_JARBCJ010000167.1:0-7099 GCF_028803055.1 Mumia sp. | reverse complement strand
CGCGCCTCGTACCGGTGGAGAGCTCAGAGATGGTCCTGCCGGCGAACGGTCCGAGACCCATACGGTCGATCAGCTCGTCGGCACGACGCGCCTTCATCCGGTCGGGTCGGGGCGTCCCGAGCGACGCGGCGAACAGGCTGCTCGGCTCCGTCCGCTCACCGGCCACCATGACCGTCTCGCGGACGGTCATCGTCGGGAACAGCGCCGCATCCTGGAAGGAGCGCACGAGCCCGCGGGTGGCACGGCGTTCCGGGGTCGCGGTCGTCACGTCGTGACCGGCGAAGATCACCGACCCCGTGTCGGGCTTGGTGAATCCGGCGACGATCTCGAAGAGCGTGGTCTTGCCTGCGCCGTTGGGGCCGATGACTCCGACGATCTCCGCCGGGTGCACCTCGAGGTCGACGTGGTCCACGGCGACGACGCCGCCGAAGTGCCTGCTCACGTCGTTGACGACCAGCAACGGCGCGGCCTGCGGCCCGGCCTCCAGGTCTTCGACGTCGACGGCGAACAGGCCGTCCAGCGCCGCGGAGCTCTGCAGCGGCGAGCGCTGGGTGACGTCCGGCTCGGCGCGCGCGACAGCGGGGTCGATGCCGGCACGCACGGCGAGCCGGTCGTACCACCGGTCCCGCATCCGCATCGCGATCCCACCGAGACCGTCGGGGAGCAGGACGACGACCAGCAACCACCCGAGCGCCAGGAGGGCCTGGCCGGGGATGCCGAGAGCCACCAGGCCCGGGAGGCCCACGATGATCAGCGCACCCACCATTGGCCCCGCGACGAGTCCCAGGCCACCGACGACGGTGAGGGCGACGACGTCGATGCTCGCCGAGGCCGGGAACGAGTTGACCGTCAGCTGCGTCTGACCGTGGCCGATCACGACGCCACCGAGGCCGGCGAGCGCTCCCGAGACTGCGTAGAGCTGGAGCTTGCGCAAGGTGCGCGGCACCGTGAAGGCACGGGCCGCGTCCTCGTTGTCACGCAGCGCCTGCAGCGTCCGACCGAAGCCGCTGCGCCAGAGGTTCGCCGACACGAACATGCCGAGGGCGAGCATGAGCAGCGCGAACAGGTAGTAGTCGCGGGCGACGTCCATCGAGTAGCCCCACCACTGCGGCTTCGCCGGTGAGACGCCGTCTCCCAGGAAGATGTCGAGCCGCAGCACCCAGGCCGTCGTCGCCAGGGCGAAGGCGAGCGTCGACACCGCCAGCGCGAGACCTTTGAGACGTAGCGCGGGGATCCCGACCAGCACCGACACGAGCGCGGCGGCCAGCACACCACCGAGCGTGCCGAGCACGAAGCTCCCCCACGAGTCGACCAGGTGGACCGAGACCGCCGCGGCGATGCCGGCGTAGGCGAACTGTCCGAGGGACAGCTGTCCCGCGACCCCGGTGATGAGACCGACGCTGAGGCCGACCAGCGCGAAGCCCGCCACGCTGGTGAGGACCGACGCGGTCTCGTTGCTGACGACGTACGCCAGGGCGACGGCGATCGTCGCGCAGCCTCCGACGAGGAGGTACGGCGTGACGCGGACGCCGCGCAGGGCGGCGTACGCGGCAGGGACCGGGGGGGCGCCGACCCGGCGCCAGCTGCCTCGCTCGGCGTCGGCACGACCGAGGGTCGGCTGACGAAGCAACGCGATGACGATGACCAGGCCGAGCACCACGGGCACGAGACCGCGGGTGTCGGGGTTGGACAGCAGGACCTGCTCGAGCACGCCGATGCCGATGGACGCGCCGAAGGCGATCGGGATCGACGTCATGCGCGCGATCACGGCACCGGCCAGACCCTTGAGCAGCAGGTCGGGCCCCAGGGTGTCGATCGACTGGCCCGCCGTCGTCGGGGTGACGAGGATCGCCGACAGTGCCGCGATGCCGCCGGCGATCGCCCAGGCGTACGACGACATCCGTGGCGCCCGGATGCCCTCGAGGGCGGCGGTGTCCGGCGCGTCGGCGGCGGCACGGATCGCGAGGCCCTGCCGCGCCTTGCGCAGGAACAGCGCGAGCGCCACCAGGACCGTCGGTGCGACAACGATCATGGCGACGTGGGCCGGGGTCACCGGCAGCTGCCCGATGGTGAACGACGGCAGCAGCGGGGGCATGGGGAACGTGAATCCGCTGACGCCGTCGCTGTTGAGCAGCAGCGCCATGATGAGGATGAACTGCGAGAGTCCGAGCGTCGCGATCATGCCGATGAGGCTGGGCCGTCCGGCGAGCCTGCGGACGACGCCGATCTCGATGCCGGCGGCGAGCCCCGCGGCGACCGCGATGGCGACCGGGAACGCGAGGTAGTACGGAGCGCCCCAGTCGACGACGAGGAGTCCGAGCACCGAGGCGCCGAACGCACCGATCGAGCCGTGCGCGAAGTTGACGAAGCGGCTCGAGCGGTAGACGAGGACCAGGCCGACGGCCAGCAGCCCGTACGTGAGGCCGGTGAAGACACCGATGAGGATCCGGTCGATGCCGATCTCGAATCCCATCATCGGGCCACCGCCACGTGTCCGCCGAGCATCAGCTCACGCACCCGCTCGGGATCGGCGCTCAGCTCGGCCGCGGTCTCGCAGGCCACGATCTGGCCCTTCTCCATGAAGTAGGCGCGGTCGACCAGCGACAGCGCGACGTTCACGGACTGCTCGACGAGGAGCACCGCGGTGCCGCGCTCGTTGAGGCGGCGGACGAGCTCGAGCAGGCCGCCCACGACGACCGGCGCGAGTCCGAGCGAGAACTCGTCGATGACGAGGATGCGCGGGTCCTGGACGATCGCCTTCGAGAGCGCCAGCATCTGCCGCTCGCCACCGGAGAGCGTCGACGCCGGCTGGTCCTGACGCGCCCGAAGCCGGGGGAACACCGCGAGGGCCGCCTCGACGGCCTCCTCGGCCCAGGCACGGTCCTGGATCGTGTAGGCGTGCATCCGGAGGTTCTCGGTGACGGTCAGCGAGCTGAACGTCGCCTGGCCGACGACCTGACCGAGCCCGCGAGCGATGCGCTCGCGGGTCGGTGCCGACGTGACGTCGACCCCGCCGAGCTGGACGCTGCCTGCATCGGGGCGCAGCAGGCCGGCGATGACCTTCAGCATCGTGCTCTTGCCGACGCCGTTCGGGCCGAGGAGCGCGACCATCTCGCCCTCCTCGACGACCAGTCCCGCGTCGAAGAGCACCTGGACCTGGCCGTACGAGCACTGGATGCCCTCCACCGCCAGGGCGGGGGCTCCGGAGCGAGGCGCGTACGAGGCCGGGCTACGACGTCGGGAAGTCAACGTCGCCCCCCTTGTAGACGAAGCAGCGACAGTCGCGGTCGAACGAGAGCACCCGGTAGGCGCCGGAGGCCGCGTGGCGGCCCGGCCCGAGGGTCCCCGTGAACCCGGTGGCCGGCACGAACGCCGACCCGAGGTCCTCCACCGCCGCGCCCCACGCAGCCGCGTTGAGGTTGTCGGTGAGCTCGGTGGCTCCCGCCTGCAGCAGCATGGCGGCGTCGCAGTACGGGAGGGCGACGCGTGCCGCCTCGCGGGAGGAGAACGTGATGCCGGCATCGGCGTAGATGTCGATGCAGCGCTTCTCCGGTTCGGTGCCGGGGAACGGAAGCTGGTCGTCGGTGACGTCCTGGCCGGCGGCGAAGCCGACTCCGACCATCCCCTTGAGGACGTCGGACGGGACCGTCTCGGGGTTGTTGACGAAGAAGCTGGGGTTGTCGAACGAGGAGATCGCGTAGCGCGCCGAGAAGCTCTGCGCGCTGGCCACGGACGCGAAGATCGAGGCCAGTCGCGCGCCACCGAGGAACATGACGCGGTCGATGCCGCCGCTCCGGAAGGTCACCGCCCCCTGGTCGTTGCCCTGGAAGAGGCTGCCCTGGTCGGTGGTGTCGACCCACGCGATCTCGGGCTTGACACCGGCGTCCTCGAGCAGGGGGACGGCCAGCTTCTCCATCGTCGAGCGGTTGATCGGGTTGTCGGCGGCGATGACACCGACGCGCTTGCGCCCCTTGAAGAAGCCGTTCTCCTTCAGTGTCGAGACGTACGCACGGACGAAGCCGTCGTACGACGGGTAGCTGGGCGACCAGAGGTAGGGCGAGAGCTTCTCGTACGTCGCGTCGTCGGTGGCGACGAGCGTCGCGTCCAGCACCAGGGTCTTGCGCTGGGCGTAGCACGGGCGCGCGTTGCTCTGGAACTGACCGGTGAGCACGACGGCGAACGCCTTGTCGTCCTGCGTCACCTTGTTGCAGAGCTGCTCCTCGGCCGCCGGGGAGTCGACCGCCGCGTCGTACATCCGGAAGACGGCGTCGAGCTTGCGCCCAGCGACTCCACCGTTGGCGTTGACCCAGGCCTCGAGGGCCTCGACCTGCTTCTCGGGATCGCCGGCGTTGGCCGTCTTGAAGCCCGTGATGTCCTTGACACCCTCGAGGTCCACACCGACGAACACAACCTTGACCGCATCGTCGGTGACGCCCGGACCGACTCCCTCGGCAGACACCGAGGTGCCTCCGGCGCCGTCTCCGACCACCGCTCCAGGCATCATGCTTCCGCAGCCGACGAGGGCGAGCGCGAAGCACGCGAATGCCGCGCTGGCCCGGATCACCAACGATCGATCCGGTCCGCCCACAGGGTCTTTCTGGTGCCGCATCAGCCCTCCAGCCCGCCTACGTTGAGTCGCTAGAATATACGATATTAGGTGGTCTGAGAAGAGCGTTTGCCCTCTCGGTGCGCCAGCCAGGTATCGACCGCGTCGACGTCGACGACGGCGTCCGCGGAGACCGGAGCCGCCGGATCGTCACCGGAAGGCGCCCCCGACGGGTCACGTCGAGTCAGCCACGCGTCCAGCGACGGCAGGTCCACCACCGCTGCACCGCCCCCTCCCCCGTCGGCAACCGTGCCGGAGAGGACGCGGGTCTGCGAGGCCAAGCCGGGGTCGCCGAGCAGCGCCACCAGGTCAGGACCCTCGAGGCGGCCGTCGAGGCGGTTGATGAGACGCGTCTTGCCGACGGCCTTCGGGCTCACGAGGAAGCCGCCCAGCGACTCCACGTACACCACGTCCGGGAGGCCGTACGGCTTGCTCGCCAGCGCCGCGGCGGACTCCCCCGGCATCCGGGCCTTCCTGCGTTCCTGAGCCGCCTTCAGGCGCACGTAGATCCCGAGGGCGAGCAGTGCCGCGCACATGATGGTGAAGGCGATCAATGCCCAGGGGTAGGCGCCCCACGTGGTCTCGAACGTCGTCCCGAGATCGCCCTCGCCGACGGAGCCGACCACGTGGTAGGTGCCGAACGCGGCGAACGGCAGCTCGACGTTCATCTCCAGACGACTGCTCTGGAGGGGCTGGATCGTCAGGTCACGGCCGACCCCCACGGTCGGCTCGGTCTCCGCCGACTGGCCGACGCCGATCTTGATCGGCGGGTTGACGGCCGGCGCGGTGCCGCGGTTCTCGATGGTCACGACCAGCTTGCGGGCGGGAGCGGCCCCGAAGAGGCCCCAGAACCCGCCGCTGCCCTCGAGCCTGACCTCCTTCACGTGGAGGTTCGGCAACGGCAGCACGGGTGTCGGGGGCGTCCCCGTCGGGTGTCCGGTGATCACGAGCGGCGAGTCCACGGCGAGCGCCGGCCCGGTGTACGAGGCGAGCCGGACGACGCACGGGCAGGGTCGCGGCGGGTTGCCGACGACGAGGTCGAGATCCACCTCACCGTCGACGTTGGCGACCCCGAGGACGGCGGTGCCCTGGTCGCAGGCAGACGACCCGCCGATCGCGAGGTCGCCGCAGACCACGGCCTGCACCTGCGTCATCGCCGGCCAGCCGACGCCCTTGACCTTCACCCGGTCGGCGTACCCGGCGGTGCCCGGAGAGACCGTGGCGGAGAGACCGCTCGCCGGCTCGTCCGCGGCCTGGGTCGGCGCCCAGAAACCACCGGCGAACGTCAGCGTCGCCAGCAGTGCCAGCAGGATCCCGAGCTTTCGTGCTGTCCTCACCGGCTGCTCCCGATCGTAAGCGTGGGGGCGGTCGCGACGGCTTCGAAGGCTCGCCGTCGCTCGGCCCGTCGTCTCAGCCACCACCACAGGGCGCCGGCGAGGGCGAGCAGGAGAATCACGACGAGCGGCCAGGGGACGATCCAGGCGGTGGTCGACCTCTCGTCGCGGACGCCCTCCGGCGTCGCGAGGGTGACGTCGACCGACACCCGGTCGGCAGAGCCGATGCCCGCGACGTCGGCGCTCAGCTTCGCGGTCTGACCCGGGAGGAGATCGACCACAGCTGCGGTCTCCACCTCGTCGAGCTCGCGGCCCCCCAGGCCGGAGACAGTGATCACGCTCGCCGGCGACAGCCGCAGGTTGCCGGTGTTCTCGACGGTGTAGGTCACGCGGCCCTTGCCGGACCCCGACCAGGGGAAGAGTCCACGGTCGTGGTCGAGCTGGACGTCACTGACCTCGAGTGCGGGGGTCGTCGGACCACTCACGCGGAGGTAGAGGCGTGCGGCGACCGCGCGCTTGATGCCGACGTCGAGTCCGCCGGACTCGGCCGAGCCCTCGATGGCACCGTTGAGGGCGACGATGCCACCCACGTGGTCGCCGGGGGTCGCGTTGGCAGGGATCTGGATGGTGATCGGGACGTCCACCTGAGTCCGGCGCGCGACTTTGACCTGTTGGACGGGAAGCTTCACCCAGGCACCGACGTCGACCTGCGGACGGTCGAGCGTCCGCAGCGCGAAGAAACCGCCCTGCTCGGTGTTGTAGCCGTCGGCTCCGTAGAGCGAGAAGGTCAGCGCCCGCTTCGTGTAGTTGCGGATCCGCACCTTGTCGGTGAGCGTCGCGCCGGGAGCGCCTTCGAGAACGAAGTAGCTGCGAGGCGTCGGCGACGACTCGGAGCCGGGGGTGGGCGTGACCGACCAGGCGCCGTTGTCCGCAGCATGCACCGGCGACGGCACGACGGCCGTCGCCACGGCGAGCATGACGAAGGCGATCAGGGCACCCGCCAGGTGCTTGGTTCGGATCATCGGTCGGCACTCCTCGCCGAAGGGGGACGTGGCGATCCGGGGGGGTGGCGCGGGGGCGGCCCCCCCCCCGCCCGGGCCGCCCCGGCAGAGTCGCCATGACCGCTCGTAGTCACGTGTGCATAACAAGTGTAATTTAA
>NZ_JARBCJ010000166.1:0-7208 GCF_028803055.1 Mumia sp. | reverse complement strand
ATCTCCACCAGGCGTTCGAGGGTTGTGGCGACCCCGTCTGGCTCGTCGAGCGGCTCGCCGGCCGCGAAGGCGTGGCACGTGTCGAGGCAGATGCCGAGGCGAGGGTGGTGTTCGAGGATGTCGAGATAGGGCTCGAGGTCGTCGACCCGGGCGCAGAGCGATCGCCCCTGTCCGGCGGTGGGCTCGAGGAGCAGCCGCGGGCCGTCATCCGGGAGCGCGTCGAGGAGCGGGAGAAGCCCTTCGCGCACCTGCTTGAGGCCCGTGTCGTACGCCCCGTCGTCGACGCAGGACCCGGTGTGGACGACCAGACCCTGCGCCCCGATGGCGGCGGTGCGTCCGAGGTTGTGCGCGACCGCGGCGATCGACCTCTCGTACGTCGTGGGGTTCGGGCTGCCGAGGTTCACCAGGTACGGCGCGTGGACGAACGCCGGCACGTCCTCGTCCTCGCACCGCTGGCGGAACGCGGCGTCCTGGCCCGGGTTGCCCGCCGACGCCGCCCATCCACGCGGGTTCCCGGCGAAGACCTGGAGCGTGTCGGCCCCGAGGGCGCGCATGGTCGTCCACGCACCTCGGGCGAGCCCGGCTCCGACGGCGATGTGCGCCCCCAGAGGGTTGCGGGCGTGCGTGACGGGGGCAGAGGGGGAGGGGTTCGGCACGCCGACCATCTTAGGTCGTACCGTCCGGACGGTACGACGACCGATGGACCGGTCAAACGATCCTGAGGATGATCGTGGACCCGGGCGGAGCCTCGTCGCCACCGCCCGGCGACTGCCGGGAGACCAGGTTGCTCCCGAAGTGGATGCGCTCCTTCTCGACCTCGACCACGAAGCCGGCGGCCTCCAGGATGGCCCGCGCGTCATCGACGTTCTTGCCGACCACGCCGGGGACCTCGATGGGCTCGCGACCGTCGGAGACCGTGAGCGTGACAGTGTCGCCCTTGTAGGCCGTGCCGCTCGAGGGGTCCTGGCTCATGACCTCGTCCTTGGGGACCTCGTCGTCGTTGACCCGCGTGACCTCGACCTCGAAGCCCGCCTTCTCAAGCTCCTGCTGAGCCCGGTCGACCGGCTTGCCGGTGTAGTCGGTCACCTTGACCGGGCGCCGTCCCTTGCTCACCACCAGGTCGACCTCGGTGTCGGGCCGGATCATCCGTCCGACCGGCAACGAGACGGCGATCACGTCACCGAGCTCGACGGAGTCGTCGTACTTGCGGTCGACCTGACCGACGACGGCCTTGATGTCGGCCAGCGCCTGCTCCGCCTCGCTCTCGGACATGCCTTCGAGGTCGGGGAGGGGGTAGCGCTCTTTGCCCTTGGACACGGTGAGCGTCAGCGTGCCGTCGGGAAGGATTCGTCCGCCGGGACCGGGGTCGGTGGAGACGACCGACCCGCGGGCGACCGTCTCGCTGTAGGAGTCGCCGCCTGTCTCGACCACGTAGCCCGCGCGCTCTCCCTCGGCGCGCGCCTCGGCGAGCGGCAGCCCGACGAGGTCGGGTGCGGAGTCGTAGCGCGCCACGCCGTACCACCAGCCGGCGCCCGCCGCGAGGAGCGCGACGAGGAGGACTCCGACGAGCAGGAGTCGCCCGCGCCGGCTCCGTGGTCCGCCGCGGGGCGTCGACGGGGGAGACGCGGGCGCTGAGGGGATGCCGGACGCGTCGCGGGTGACGGTCCGGGTCGCCTCGTAGCCGCCGTGGTCACCGTCGGCGTACGACGCCACCGTCGTCGGCGCGTCCGCGGAGGGGTCGCGCGGCCCCCAGTGGTCGTGCGCGGCGTCGGCGGGCGCGAGGGCCGTCATCGCCTCCGTCGGGTGGTGCGGGATCTCGTCGCTCGGAGCCATCACGATCTTGTGCAGACGCAGGTCCTGGGTGAGCTCGACGTCGTCGGCGACGTCGGCCTCCAGCGCGGACCGGACTCGGCGCACCTGGTGGAGGAGGACCCGGGCGTCGGCGGAGCGCTGGTCGCGGTCGCGCGCTGTCGCGCGGGCGACCAGCGCATCGACGTACGGCGGGATGCCGGCCACCAGGGTCGACGGCGCGGGGACGTCGGCGTGGACGTGCTGGTAGGCGACCTGGAGCGGGGTCTCACCGGTGTGCGGCTTGGAGCCGGTCAGCATCTCGAACATCATCGCGCCGACCGCGTAGACGTCGCAGCGGGCGTCGGCGGCCTCGTTGAGGACGAGCTCGGGGGCGAGGTACGAGACGGACCCGACCAGGACGCCGCCCGTCGCCTGCGAGTCGGAGCTGATCGCCCGGGCGAGGCCGAAGTCGGCGACCTTGAGCTGTCCGTCGGGGGTGATGAGGACGTTCTCGGGCTTCACGTCGCGGTGGATCATCCGTGCGTCGTGCGCCGCCGAGAGCGCCAGCAGCAGCGGCTCGACGAGAGTGAGCACGCGGCGAGGGGGCAGCGGGGCCTCGCGGCTGATCACGTCGCGGAGAGTGTGGCCGGCGACGTACTCCATGACGAGGTACAGGAGCCCCAAGTCGGCCCCCTGGTCGAACACCGCGACGACGTTGGGGTGGCTGAGGCGGGCTGCGGCCCGTGCCTCGCCCTGGAGGCGCGTGGTGAAGCCGTCGGCGTCGGGACCGGACTGCATCACCTTCACCGCGACGGTACGGTCGAGGCGCGTGTCGGTGGCGAGCAGGACGGTGCCCATGCCGCCGCGGGCGAGGATCTTGCGCAGGTGGTAGCGACCGTCGAGCACTCGTCCTACGAGCAGATCGTCGTCGAGTGTCGTCACGGTCACCTCCTCACGGCGTGCGGGCCGGATCGTGGTCCGGGCAGGCCAACGCGGGGAACGGCCCCGCCTCAGTGTAGGTGAGCGCCTGCCCCGACCGGCGGAGGCGACTCCGTCGGGTCGTGCGAGTCTTGACCCATGGCTGACGAGACCGGATCCGTCCCGACGACGGGCGAACAGCTCGACGAGCTCGTTGACGAGTGGCTCACGCTGGACGAGGCTGCGACGGCGCTGGAGACGACGGTGAGCCGCGTACGCCAGAAGGTGCGCGAGCGGGACCTGCTCGCCGTGCGCACGGCGTCGTCGTCGAAGCAGCGTGTCCCCGCGCTGCTCCTGGTCGACGGCGCCCCGCTCGAAGGGCTTCGCGGCACGCTGGTGCTCCTGGGGGATGCACGCTTCACCGACGAGGAGGCGGCGGTCTGGCTCTTCACCGCCGACGACACGCTGCCGGGTCGCCCGGTCGACGCGCTGCGCGAGGGCCGCGGCCGTGAGGTCCGCCGGCGCGCGCAGGCGCTCGGCTTCTGAGCGAAGCGCCCGACCGGCTCAGGCCGAGCGACGCACCGCGCGGGTCGCGAGATCCGAGAGCAACCCGGCGTACGGCGCCAGCCGCGGATGCGTGAGCGCGGCTGACGCCCGGTCCTCGAGGGCGACGATGTCCTCCTCGAGCCGAGCCAGGGCACCGGTGTCACGCATCACGTCGCGGAGGCGGTCGACCGCCTCCGGGGTGAGAGACGGATCACCGAGCCCTCCGTCGAGAGCCGCGCGCTGCTCGCTCGTCGCCCGCTCGTAGGCGTGCGCGACGAGCACCGTCTGCTTGCCCTCGCGGAGGTCGTCGCCGGCCGGCTTGCCGGTGACCGCCGGGTCGCCGAACACGCCGAGCACGTCGTCGCGCAGCTGGAACGCCTCGCCGAGCGGGACGGCGTACTCGCTGAGCGCGTCGATCGTGTCCTGACCGGCCCCCGCCAGGGCCGCACCGAGGTGGAGGGGGCGTTCCACGGTGTACTTCGCCGCCTTGTAGCGCACCACTCGCAGCGCCTCCTCGACCGAGCTCTCGCCGATCGCCTGGCCGACGAGGTCGAGGAACTGGCCCGAGACCACCTCGGTCTTGCAGGCATCGAGGTACGGGGTGGCCCGTGCGACGACGGCGGGTGCGAACCCGGACGTACGGAACATCTCGTCCGACCAGGAGAGCAGGAGGTCGCCGAGCAGGAGCGCCGCCCCGGTGCCGTACGCGTCGGGGTCTCCTGACCAGCCGGCCGCTCGGTGGGCGATCGCGAAGGCGGCGTACGCGGACGGGTTGCCACGCCGAGTCAGCGAGGCGTCGATCACGTCGTCGTGCACGAGCGCGCTCGCCTGGAGCCACTCGAGGGCGGCGGACGCGCGAGCGACTGCCGCGTCGTCGCCGGTCCCGCCGCCGACGACCCACCCCGCGTGGCAGAACGCCGCGCGGAGACGCTTGCCGCCTGCCGCGGCCTCCGACGCGGCGGCGAGGAAGGGGATCAGGCGGGGCCCGAGGGGGGCGAGTCGCTCGCGCTGGGCGGCCGCGAAGGCCTGGAGCTCCTCACCGACCCGGGTCGAGAGGTCGGGGGAGTCGGACACGATCTCCACCCTACCGACGTCCACACCGACGTCCACGACTCGGCCGGACCGCCGCCTGCGGCCGTACGCCCGGTTAAGGTGAGGTCATGTCGACCGCCCGCCGTCTCAGCGAGGACATCGCCGCCTCGGCGCCGAGCTTTTCGTTCGAGTTCTTCCCGCCGAAGAACGACGCCGGCGAGCGCGCGCTGTGGACGGCGATCCGCGAGCTGGAGCCCTTGCACCCGACGTTCGTCTCGGTGACGTATGGCGCCGGCGGGTCCACCCGTGACCGCACCGTGCGCATCACCGAGCGCATCGCCACCGAGACCACGCTCCGCCCGATGGGGCACCTGACCTGCGTCGGCCAGTCGCGCGACGACCTTCGTACGGTGCTCGGCCAGTACGCGGCCGCGGGTGTGCGCAACATCCTCGCGCTGCGCGGTGACCCGGTCGGAGGTCCCGGTGCGCCCTGGACGCCGCACCCGGGCGGCCTCGACCACGGCGACGAGCTGGTCGCCCTGGTCGCGGGGTTGGGGACCTTCTGCGTCGGTGCGGCGGCGTACCCGAAGGGACACCGCGAGTCCTCCAGCCTGGAGGCGGACGCCGACGTCGTGGTGGCCAAGGCCCGCGCCGGGGCGGAGTTCGTGGTCACCGACTTCTTCTTCCTCGCCGAGGACTACTTCGCGCTCGTGGAGCGCGTCCGCGCCCGAGGATGCGAGATCCCCGTGGTGCCGGGCATCATGCCGATCACGAACCTCAAGCAGATCTCCCGCATGGCCGAGCTCTCGGGTCACGACGTGCCGCCGTCGGTGGTCTCACGGCTGGAGCCGTGGGCCGACGATCCCGACGGCCTGCGCGCGGAGGGGACGCTGGTCGCGACCGAGCTGTGCGACGCGCTCCTCGAGGGCGGGGCGCCGGGCCTGCACTTCTACACGCTCAACCGCTCGACGGCGACCCGGCGCATCTACGAGAGCCTCGCTCCGCTCCCCGTGATGTGACCTGCGACACGCGCGGCCATCGCCTGCGTCCGGCGCGTGGACCCCAGCGGTGCGATCCTGACGTTGTGACTCGGGAGCAGCACCGCAAGCGGGGGATGCTGGTGCTCGGCGGTCTGATCGGGGCCGTCGTGTTCGTCGGCTGCGCCTACCTGTACTTCCACGGAGGCGTCCACGGGGGCCTCCTCGTCGTCGCGTGGTGGACCAGCGGCCTGGTGAGCGTCGGTCTGGGGGTGGCGACCTGTGGCGTCGAGGACGACGGCATCGAGCGTCCCCACTATCTCGGCTCGCTCGTCACCGGTCTCCGTCAGGAGTGGAGCCACACCGGCACCCACGGGCGCCGCTGAGCGGTCGGCCTCATGGTCGGAGGGTCTCGGCCGCCGCGGCGGTCCCGAGTGCGACCAGCTCGGTCGACGGGCCTGGGTGGGCGTTGACGCCGACCCGGAGCAGGCCGCGTCGCTCCGGCCCGACCCCGGGGAGCGTGAACGCCGTACGCCACCCCGACCACTGCCAGCCGTGGCGCGCCCCGTGGCGGCGCGCCACGTCGACCGGGCTCACGTCCTCCCGGTGGACGACGTGGTCGCCGACGTCGATCCCGACCCGGCGCAAGGTCAGCACGGGGTCTTCGGCGGCGAGGTGCTCGACCGTCCATGCCTGCCCGTCGCCCGTGTGCGTGGCGCTGGGCGTGACCCGGACGGGGGTGCCGTGGACGACCGTCTGCTGAGCCAGCCGGGGGGCGTACGGGCCCAGGCCGAGGTAGGTGACCGCCGACGGCACCCGGGGGAGGGCGTCGGTCTCCGACCGCCCGCCCGGTCCGGTCGGGGCTGCCCACACGACGACGTCCGCGCCGACCCTGCCGTCGTCGGTGAGGACACCGTCGACGACGTCGGTCCCTGTCACGTCGTGGGCACGCACGCCGGGCCTGATCTCCACCCGCCGCTCCTCCAGCCGTCGCTCGAGCGCCGCGAGGAGGGCCGTCGAGCCGCCGGCGATCCGCCAACGGCCGAAGGAACGCTCGACCAGGTCGTACACCCCGAGGAAGGCGGGCATCGAGCGGGGCTGCTGCCCGTCGAGCCGGTGGCGGTCGAGCACGAGCGCGCGGAGGTGAGGATCGCGAAGACCGCGTCGAGCCGCGCGCTCGAGGGACAGGCGCATCCGCAGCGTCCGCCACTGCTCACGGTCGAAGTCGTCGCGTCCGGTAAGCGGCCGCCCGAGCGCGACATGGCGCAGCACCTCCCACGCGTCGTCGAACCCGTCGAGCCACCGGGTCCACCGCTCGCCCGTGCCACGGCCGAGCACGGCGTCGATCGCGTCGGTCTGGGCTCCCCGGCTGCCGGTGGGAAGGTCGAGGACGAGGTCGCGGTCGAACACATGCCGCCGGGCGACGGCAAGAGGCTCGAGGTCGAGGACGCGCTCGAGCGGCCGGCCGGACTTCTTGAAGAGGTCACGCACCGTCGCGGGCAGCGTCAGCTCCGACCACCCGTGGTCGAAGGACCAGCCTCCCGCCTCGTACGGCCGGAGCTGCCCACCGAGACGGTCGTCGGCCTCGAGCAGGACCACGCGGTGCCGCATCTTGGCCAGGCGGACCGCAGCAGAGATGCCCGCGAACCCGCCCCCGACCACCACCACGTCAGCCACCGGGTCAGGCTACCGAGCGACGCCGACGCGCCGACGTGCACGTCGCGGTCCTCGCTCAGGTCACGATCTGAGTACGAATGCTCATGTGGATCGGCGCTCACGCGCGAGACGATGGTGGCGACGCTGCTCGTCCGGCTCGCGTCGGGGGTCGAGCCGGGCGGGCAGCTCCATGTCTCCGGGTGATCGGCGCTGCCGGGTCAGGCGACCTCGGTGGGAGTGCCGCCCGTGATCGCGACGAGCTGGTCGAACGAGGTTGCGAACACCGCG
>NZ_JARBCJ010000165.1:0-7227 GCF_028803055.1 Mumia sp. | reverse complement strand
CTTCCAGTCCGCCCCGGCCGAGGCCATCTTGGAGCCGGGCAGGGCCTGCGGGATGCCGTATGCGCTGGAGGTCGGGTTGTCGGCGTTCCAGCGCCAGTTGCTCTCGCCCACCCACAGGTCGTTGAGGCACCCGAACTGGCCGCTGAAGCCATAGTCGGGGAGCATCGCCTTCGCGATCTGGCGCGGATCGCGGTCCTTCATGCGCGCGGTCCTGGTGGCCATCCGGGCGGCGCGGGCGGTCTTTGCAGCCTGCTGCTTCTTCGCGTCAGCGATCGACGGGCTCGGCGCGGCCTTCTGCGGGGCCGGCCGCTCCCCGGATCGCGAGACCTCGGCGTCGTCACGCTCCGCGGCCCTCGAGGGGCTCGAGCGCGGGTCCAGCTTTTCCAGCCCGGTGACGGACTCCACCTCGGTCGCCGGCGGTGCACCGGTCGCACCGACGGCCGCGCCACCGACGATCGCCGCCGAGGCAGCGACCGCCGCGGCCACGGCGATCCGACCGCGCGGCGTACGGGCGCGGGTGAGGAGCCGTGTCGTCAGCGGTTTGCGTTCGGCCTTGCGTCGGCCGTCCTGGGCACCAGAACGGCGCACGGGCATGCGGGGGTCGATCACTCGTGGTCCTCCGGGGGAAGGAATCGCGGTAAGCGCAACCCCCAGGATGCGCGGAGAACATCACGGGATCAAACAGACAACCAGTGAAAATCCGGTCAGATCGCCCTCTGACCTGCACGAACGGACTTTCCTGAGAATCTGGGCCTACTCCCTCGCGACGGACTCCGCGGCGTGCGCCCCACCCGTGGCTGCGCCCGACGACCCGTCGGCGTCGGACGACGTGTGAGCCCCCGCACGAGCGCTCAGCATCAGGTTGTCCCCGGTCTCGGGATCGAAGAGGTGCAGCTTGGAGACGTCGATCGTGAGCTGCGCCTCGTCACCCTCACGCACCCGGGTCGTCGGGTCCAGCGTCACCACGATCTGCTGCTGCATCCGCTCGCCGTCGAGGTCCTTGGCGAGCTGGTCCAGCGTCGACCTGACCTCGGACGGGGCCTCGAACGGGATGTAGGCGTACTGCTCGTTGCCCAGCCACTCCACCACGTCGACCGTGGCCGAGAACGGCACGCTCGCCTCGGGCACCTGGGGCCCGTTGGCGTCTGTGAAGTGCTCGGGACGCGCACCGGCGATGAGGAGCTCGTGCCCCTCGGCCGCCTTCGCCATCTCCGGCGGCATCGTGAACGAGACGAAGGGCAGCTCCAGCTGGTCCCCGTTGGGGCGTGCCGGAAGCATGTTCATCGGCGGCGAGCCGATGAACCCGGCGACGAACAGGTTGACCGGGTCCTCGTACAGCTCGCGCGGCGAGGCCACCTGCTGGAGGACGCCCTTCTTGAGCAGAGCGACGCGGTCACCGAGCGTCATCGCCTCGGTCTGGTCGTGAGTGACGTAGACCGTCGTCACGCCGAGCTTGCGCTGCAACCGGGCGATCTCGGTCCGCATCTGCCCGCGCAGCTTCGCGTCGAGGTTCGACAGGGGCTCGTCGAAGAGGAACGCCTGCGCCTCCCTGACGATCGCCCGCCCCATCGCGACGCGCTGGCGCTGGCCGCCGGACATGTTGGCCGGCTTGCGGTCGAGGAACTCGGTGAGCTCCAGCGTCTCCGCGGCATCGCGCACCCGCTTGTCGATCTCTTCGTCCTTCATGCCCTTCTGAAGGCGCAGCGGGAAGGCGATGTTCTCGTAGACGTTGAGGTGGGGATACAGCGCGTAGTTCTGGAAGACCATCGCGAGGTTGCGGTCGCGCGGCGGCTCGTCGTTGACCCGCCTGCCGCCGATCATCATGTCACCGGACGTGATCTCCTCGAGGCCGACGATCATCCGCAGCAGCGTCGACTTCCCGCAGCCGGAGGGACCGACAAGGATCATGAACTCCCCGTCGGCGACCTCGAGGCTGACATCGTTCACGGCCGGCGCGTTGTCGCCGTACTGCTTGACGATGTTCTTCATCTCGATGGTGGCCATGGTGATCAACCCTTCACTGCACCGGAGGTGAGCCCGGAGACGATCTTGCGCTGGAACAGGAGGACGATGATGAAGATCGGCACCGTCACCACGACGGAGGCCGCGGCGATCGCTGCGATCGGCTGGTCGAACTGCGACGCACCGGTGAAGAACGCCAGTGACGCCGGCACGGGGATCGCCCGTGTCGTGGAGGTCAGAGATATCCCGAAGACGAAGTCGTTCCAGGCGAAGAAGAACGTGATGATGGCCGCCGTGAAGACTCCGGGCGCCGCCAGCGGGACGATCACCTTCCGGAACGCCTGCCACGACGAGGCACCGTCGACCTGGGCCGCCTGCTCCATCTCCCACGGGATCTCGCGGAAGAACGCCGACAGCACCCAGATCGACATCGGCAGGGTGAACGACAGGTACGGGATGATCAGACCGAGCCACGTGTCGTAGATCCCGATCGCGCGCCACATGTCGAAGAGCGGGCCGACCAGGGCGACGACCGGGAACATCGCGATCGCGAGCGCCATCGAGAGCACGAACTTCTTGCCCCGGAACCGCAGCCGCGCGATCGCGTACGCCGCGAACGTGGCGAGCACCACCGAGATGGTCGTGGAGATGACCGAGATGCCGAACGAGTTGACCAGCGCGCTCTGGAAGAGGTCGAACTTGAAGACCGTCTCGTAGTTGTCGAGGCCGGGGTCGTGCGGGAGGAACCCGCCCTGGTTGACGTCGGCGTTGCCACCCTTGAGGGAGAGCGAGAGCAGGTAGACGACCGGTGTCAGCGTGTAGAGCACGATCAGCTCCGCGCCGACGATGGACGACCACGAGACGTGCGGCGCGGTGTCGCCGAGCAGGAGGCCGACGGCGCCGGTGAGCACGAACACGGTGGCCACGATCAGCCAGAGCCAGAGGTCGGGCCGGTCGATCAGGACGAGCCCGGCACCGGCGAAGATCAAGCCGATGACGATCGCGACCAGCGACCACACCACTCGGGACTTCCGTCGCGGTGACATGTCAGTCTCCTCTCACCTGGCTCAGGTCCACCCGGAACAGCTTCATCAGCCCGAAGGCGATGATGAGGACCGAGAGGAACAGCAGCACCGACATGGCCGACCCGAGGCCGAGCTCGACGCGTTGGATCATGGCGTTGTAGACCAGCCCCGACGGCGGGGCGGTGCCGTTGGCGAAGCCCGTCATGATGAACGGGCTGTCGAAGATGCGGTAGGCGTCGAGCGCCCGGAAGAGCACCGCGACCATGATCGCGCCGCGCATGGACGGCAGGATGACCCTGGTCAGCCGCTGCCACGCGGTCGCCCCGTCGACCGTCGCCGCCTCGATCGCGTCGTTCGGGACCTGCGAGAGGCCGGCGAGGAGGAGCAGGGAGACGAACGGCGTCGTCTTCCAGATCTCGGCGAGGCAGATGACGAAGATCGAGCCCCAGAAGTCGTCGAACGGGTTGGTGCCTGGGTCGAGGTTGAGCCACTGGTTGACGAACCCGGTCGTCGGCTGGAACGCGTACAGCCATGCGTACGCCGAGACCACCGTGATGATGCCGTACGGCACGAGGATCGAGGCTCGGACGATGCCGCGGGCGACGAGGATGTTGTTCATGACCATCGCGAAGCCGAAGCCGATGACGAGCTCGACGGCCACGGTGACGACCATGATGAACACGGCGACGCCGACCGCACGCCACCACAGCGGGTCGGACAGGACCACGCCGTAGTTCGAGATGCCGACGAGCTCACGGTTGTCGGGGTCGGTCAGCCGGTAGCTGAACAGCGAGAGGTAGAGCGCCCGCAGCATCGGCCACGCGGTCACCAGCAGCATCACGGCGACCGCCGGACCTGCGAGCTTCCAGCCGAGACGGTTCTCGGAGCTCTCAGCCGTGCGTGCCTTCGCCGGGCGACCCTTGTCAGGCGCCGCCTTGGTGGGTTCCAACGTCGTGGGGCTGGTCATCCTCATCGCCTCCCGCTCACAGCAGCGCCTTGCCCTGAAGGACGTCCTCGATGTATCTCTTCGACTCCGCCGGAGTCTTGTCGGGGTTCACCGACGACGGCGGGTGCCAGCTCGAGTAGAGCGCGGTGCTGATGTCGCTCCAGTACGGCGTCATCGGCCGCGCGGCCGCGGCGTCGATGCTCTCGCGCCACAACGGCGCCATCGGGAAGGCCTTGCGCGTCTCCGGCTCGTCATAGATCGCGGAACGTGCCGGCTGGTTGCCCGAGGCCTGGGCGTACGTCTTCTGGCTCTCCTCCGACGTGAGGCACGCGGTCGCCTCGTACGCCAGCTCCGGGTGCTTGCCATAGCTCGACACGCCGATGTTGATGCCACCGATCGGTGGACGGCTCTCCTCGTCGGCGACCGTGCGCGGGTAGCGGACCCAGGCGAGGTCTTCCTTGAAGGGAGCCACGTTGGGATCGGAGTAGAGGTAGGTCCAGTTCACGAGGAAGCCGCCGTCGGCTGCCGAGAACGCGGCGACGGACCCACCCTCGTCCGCGTTCGACAGGGCAGGCGGTGCGGCATCGGACTTGCCCAGCGTGGAGACGACCTCGGCGGCTGCCTTGCCCGCCGGGCTGTCGATGGTGATCTTGGCGTCCTTGCCAGCCTCGGGATCCTCGACGATCTGTCCACCGGCGCCTGCGACGAGGGAGTTGATCCACACGGAGTAGCCCTCGTAGCGCTTGGCCTGGACGCTCACCGTCGTCCCGGTCTTCTCGGCCGCGGCGATGACCTGGTCCCACGTCACCGGTCCGCTCGTGTCGAGGCCGGCCTTCTTGGCGACGGACTTCTTGTACCAGAGGATCTGGGTGTTGGACCAGAGCGGCACGGCGACGAGGTTGTCGTCGTAGGTGGCCGCCTCGATCGCGCCGTCGAGCATGCCCTCAGAGAGCTGGGACTGCTGCTCCTCGCTCATCGGCTCGAGGAAGCCGGCGTTGGCGAACTCGGCGGTGAAGGCCGGGTCGAGGCTCATCAGGTCGATCGACGTGTCCTTCGCCGCCAGGCGGCGTACGAGCTGCTCACGCTGCTGGGAGGCGTCGTTCGGGAGCAGCTGGACCTTGATGTCGTAGGCGCCGTTGGACTCCTTGGCGCACTTCATCGCCAGATAGGCCTGGCCACCGGGGGTCTGCTTGCCGTCCTCGCCGGTGACGTACGGGTCGAGGTTGGAGACGTCGGGGTTGATGTACCACGTCAGGGTCGGCGTACCGCTGTCGGAGCCGCCTCCTCCGCACGCCGCGAGAGCGCCAGCCGTGATGACAGTGGCGGCGAGCACCGCGGCCCGCCGTCGAGCCCTCATCCTCATCGACAGCTCCCGTCGTCAAGGGCGCTCGGACGCCTGCGTACGTGACGTCAATACTGAACCACAGCGGTGAGACTTCCGCAGACCGAGCGACCCGGACTTCGCCGCACCAAGCCCGGGCCGCCCGCCAGGTCAGAGGGTCGGATCCTCCAGCATCTCCGTGACCAGCGCCGCGACCGGCGAACGCTCCGACCGGGTCAGCGTGACGTGGGCGAAGAGCGGGTGGCCCTTGAGCTTCTCGACCACTGCCACCACGCCGTCGTGGCGGCCGACGCGCAGGTTGTCCCGCTGAGCCACGTCGTGGGTGAGGACGACCCGCGAGTTCGCCCCGATCCGCGACAGCACGGTCAGGAGGACGTTGCGCTCGAGCGACTGCGCCTCGTCCACGATCACGAACGCGTCGTGCAGCGACCGTCCCCTGATGTGGGTGAGCGGGAGAACCTCCAGCATGCCGCGCTCGATGACCTCCTCGAGCACGTCACCGGAGGTGACCGCACCGAGGGTGTCGAAGACGGCCTGTCCCCACGGGCCCATCTTCTCGGCCTCCGACCCGGGGAGGTAGCCGAGCTCCTGACCTCCGACGGCGTACAGCGGGCGGAAGACCACGACCTTCTTGTGGAGGCGGCGCTCCATCACCGCCTCCAGCCCCGCGCAGAGCGCGAGTGCGGACTTGCCGGTCCCCGCGCGCCCGCCCATCGACCCGATCCCGATCTCGGGGTCGAGGAGGAGGTCGAGCGCGACCCGCTGCTCGGCCGAGCGGCCGTGGATCCCGAACGCCTCACGGTCGCCGCGGACGAGCCTGACCCGCTTGTCGGCGGTGACCCGGCCGAGGGCGCTCCCCCGCGACGACAGCAGCACGAGGCCCGTGTGGCACGGCAGCTCCCGCGCGTCGGGGAGGTCGGCGACGCCCCGGTCGTAGAGGTCGGCAACATCCTCTGCGGGGACCTCGAGCTCGACCATGCCCGTCCACCCGGACTCCAGCGCGAGCTCGGCGCGGTACTCCTCGGACGCCAGCCCGACGGCTGACGCCTTGACCCGCATGGGCAGGTCCTTGGAGACGAGCGTGACGTCGCGGCCCTCGTCGGCGAGGTTCTTGGCCACCGAGAGGATGCGCGTGTCGTTGTCACCGAGCCGGAACCCTGACGGCAGCGAGCTGCAGTCGGTGTGGTTGAGCTCGACGCGCACCGTGCCGCCCTCGTCGTTGACCGAGATCGCGCGGTCGAGCGTGCCGTGGCGGACCCGCAGCTCGTCGAGGAGACGCAGCGCGCCGCGGGCGAAGTAGCCCAGCTCGGGATGGGCTCGCTTCGCCTCGAGCTCGCTGATCACGACGACCGGGATGACGACCTCGTGCTCGGCGAAGCGGGTCAGAGCCCGGGGATCGGCGAGAAGCACGCTGGTGTCGATCACGTAGGTGGTGGGGATGTCAGCAGCCACGGCAATCTCCTCGTACGAGCCCACGCGCATCCCCGCGCCGGCTCACTCTCTCGCAGATGGAGCCGGTTGCGGAGCGGCGGGCCCGGGGGCGGGCCGACCTCCCGCCGTGCGCACGGGACCGGCTCCTGTGACGAGCGGTCGGTGGTGCACGGAGGGCCTCCCGGTGCCGTCGGGAGGTGGTCCCGTCGACGAGACGACGGTACGACGCGGGCGGTCCCCTTGGACAGCGACACGCCACCAGGTGGACACGTCCTGTCAGGCGGGCGGGCGACTCACTGTCCGAAGCGGCGCTCGCGCTCGGCGTACGAGCGGATCGCACGCAGGAAGTCCACCCGCCGGAACGCCGGCCAGAGCGCCTCGCAGAAGTAGAACTCGCTGTGCACGCTCTGCCAGAGGAGGAAGCCCGACAACCGCTGCTCGCCGGACGTCCGGATGACGAGGTCGGGGTCGGGCTGACCCTTGGTGTAGAGGTGGTCGGCGATGTGCTCGACGTCGAGCAC
>NZ_JARBCJ010000164.1:0-7246 GCF_028803055.1 Mumia sp. | reverse complement strand
TGTGCGTCGGGATCGGCCTCGGCACCGGCGTTGGGGATCTGCTCGGTGACGGTTCCTGCCGGCTGGTCCGACGACGGCTGCTCGAAGACCCGGACCTTGAAGCCGGCGTCCTCGAGGATCGCCTCGGCCTCGTCACGCATCTTGCCGACCACGTCCGGGACCTTCGACTTGCCGGCGGAGACGGTCAACGTGACCGACGTGCCGGGATCGACCGGTTCCCCGGGGACCGGGTCGGTCTTGAGAACCTCGTTCTTGGGCGCGTCACTCTCCTGGACCACCACCTCGTACGTCAGACCCGCCGCCTTCAGCTGCTCTCTGGCGGCCTTGAGCTTGAGGCCGACGAGGTAGGGGACCTCCACCCGCTCCGGCCCGGTCGAGACGACCATGGTGACGGTCGTCTTGTCGCCCTTCGGCGTGTCGATTCCCGGGGCGGGGTCGGTCGAGATGACCTTGCCGGCGTCGACGTCGGCGCTCGCAGTCTTTTTGATCTCGCCCATCGTGAAGCCGAACTCGGGTCCGGTCAGCTTGCGCTCGGCGGCGGCCTGGCCCATGCCGACGACGTCAGGCATCGCGACCTTGGGGGTCTCTGTGGTGTCGTCCTTGCCCATGAGCTCGGGAATGCCCCATGCTGCCAGCCCGACGACCAGCAGCGCGGCGATCGCGGACAGGATCCAGACCCATCGCCTGCTCTTGCCGTCCTCCTCGTCGCCGGCGGCCGGGGGGAGGTTGGCCGGCGGCAGCGCCTCGGTCGCTGGGGCGGCCGGGACAGCTGCGTACTGGGCCGTCGGGGCCGCAGAGGCAGCGGTGGGCTGACCCGCGAGGACACGCTCGATGTCGGCGCGCATCTCGGCGGCACTCTGGTAGCGCTCGTCGGTGCGCTTGGCCAGGGCCTTCGCGACGACGCGGTCGACCACCGGCGTGACCTCGGGGTTGAACGTCGACGGCGGCGGAGCCTCCTCGCGCACGTGCTGGAGCGCGACCGAGAGCGGGCTGTCGCCCTGGAACGGGGGCCGCCCGGTGAGCAGCTCGTAGAGGAGGCAGCCGGTC
The DNA here is from genome assembly GCF_028803055.1 of Mumia sp. Lineage (NCBI taxonomy): Bacteria > Bacillati > Actinomycetota > Actinomycetes > Propionibacteriales > Nocardioidaceae > Mumia > Mumia sp. The sequence goes on along the minus strand of NZ_JARBCJ010000164.1, from coordinate 6,199 downwards.
GAGTAGATGTCGCTGCGGGCGTCGACGGTCTCGCCGCGCGCCTGCTCCGGCGAGAGGTACTGGGCGGTGCCCACCACGGCGGCCGTCTGCGTCATCGCCGAGGAGGTGTCGGCGATCGCGCGGGCGATGCCGAAGTCCATGACCTTGACCTGGCCGGACGGCGTGAGCATCACGTTGGCCGGCTTGATGTCACGGTGGATGATGCCCGCACGGTGGCTGTAGTCGAGCGCGGCGAGGATGTCGGCGGTGATCTCGAGCGTGCGCTCGGGGAGGATCTTGCGACCCTCGCGCTCCATCTCGCGCAGGAGGTCGCGCAGCGTCTTGCCCTCGACGTACTCCATGACGATGAACGGCACCGTGTGCCCGTCAGGCCCGGTCGCCTCGCCGGTGTCGTAGACCGCGACGATCGAGGGGTGGTTGAGAGCGGCTGCGGACTGCGCCTCGCGCCGGAAGCGGGCGAGGAACGTGGGGTCGCTGGCCAGGTCGATGCGGAGGCGTTTGATCGCCACGGTGCGGCCGAGCCGCAGGTCGCGTCCGATGCGGACCTCGGCCATGCCGCCACTGCCCAGCACGCCGCCGATCTCGTAGCGGTCGCCGAGGCGGCCGTACGCACCCGGGGGCCCTGCGTAGCCCCGACCCGGGCCGGTGGGCGTTTCGGTCATCGTTTCCTGCTTCCTTCAAGGCAACTGCTCAAAAATACCGGTCGGGCGGTGAGAATCCCGTGCAGAGGGCGTGTCATCGACCGATCACCGCCTCCATGACCGATCTGGCGATGGGTCCTGCCAGCCGGCCGCCCGAGATGTCGTCGCGTCCGGTGCTTGAGGACTCGACCACCACCGCGACCGCGACCTTGGGGTCGTCGGCGGGGGCGAACGAGACGAACCAGGCGTAGGGCGGACGGTCCGACGTGGACTGCGCGGTGCCGGTCTTGCCGCCGACCTCGACCCCCGAGATCGCGGCCGACGAGCCGGTGCCGTTGTCGACGACGTCGACCATCATCTGGCTCAGCCCGGCCGCGGTGCCGCCCGAGATCGCGTCGCGGATCTTCTCCGGCTTGGCGGTCTCGATCGTCTTGAGGTCGGGCGAGCGCACCGTCGACACGAGGTAAGGCTTCATGAGCGCTCCGCCGTTGGCGATCGCGCCGGTCGCCATCGCCATCTGCAGCGGGGTCGCCGACACCTCGAACTGCCCGATGCCGCTCTGCGCGAGCTGGGGCGGGTCGAGCTCGGCGTCGGGGTCGCCGGTGAACTGGCTGGGGTTGCTGGCGACCTGCTCGATCGGCCGGGTCCCGAACCCGAAGGCATCGGCCTGCGCCTGCATGGCGGCCTGACCGACCTTCATCGAGAGGTCGCCGAAGGTGACGTTGCAGGAGACCTCGAGCGCCTGGGTCAGGGTGATGTTCTTGCCGCCGCAGTTGCCCCCGCCCTGGTTGACCAGCTGGTATGACCCGAAGCCGGGTGCGGACAGGGCGCTCCCGCCCTTGACCTTGCTGGAGGGGGTGAGGTCGAGGTTCTCCATGGCGGCGGCAGCGGTGACGATCTTGAACGTCGACCCCGGCGGCAGTGTCTGCTGGGTCGAACGGTTGAGCATCGGCTGGTCCTCGTCGGCGTTGAGCCGGTCCCAGGCCTCGGTGACGGCGCTGAGTTTGTGGCTCGCGAGGACGTTGGGGTTGTAGGTCGGGGTGCCGGTCATCGCGAGGATGGCGCCGGTGCTCGGGTCGATCGCGACCGCAGCGCCCTTGGCGTCACCGGGGAGACCGTCGAGGCCCTCGGCGGCGGCTCGCTGGGCCTTGCGGTTGATCGTCACCGACACGCTGCCACCACGAGGCTGGTTGGATCCGATCAGGTCGACGACACGGTTGACGAAGAGCCGGTTGTCGCTGCCGGAGAGGATCGAGTTCTGGGACTGCTCCAGGCCGCTGCGCCCGTAGGTGTAGCTGAAGTAGCCGGTGATGTCGCTGTAGAGCTTGCCCTCGGGGTAGCGGCGCTGGAACTTCCAGACGTCGTCGACCGGGACGCTCTCGGCGATCGGTCGGTCGCCGACGAGGATCGGGCCGCGCTCACGGGCGAACTGCTCGTCGATGACACGTCGGTTGCCGTTCTTGGCGTTGAGCGTGTCGGCGTCGACGAACTGGATGTAGTTGACCCCGAGGAGCAGCGCGACGAAGAGCATCAGGCACACGATCGACATCACGCGGATCGGCCGGTTCACAGCTTCACCACCTGGGTCGAGTCGTCCATCTCCAGCGGCGCCGCCTCCGGGGGCGGACGCCGGCTCTGGTCGCTGATCCGCAGCAGCAGCGCGACGATCGCCCAGTTGGCGAGGATCGAGGACCCGCCGTACGACATGAACGGGGTGGTGAGGCCGGTGAGCGGGATGATGCGGGTGACGCCGCCGACGACGACGAACACCTGGAGCGCGAAGGACACGGCGAGACCTGTCGCGAGAAGCTTGCCGAACGCGTCCCGGCACAGCAGCGCGATCCGCAGCCCTCGCTCCACGATCAGGCCGTACATCAGCAGGATCGCCATCGCGCCGGCGAGCCCGAGCTCCTCGGCGAAGGAGGCGAAGATGAAGTCGGAGTAGGCGAACGGGGTGAGGAAGGGGTTGCCCTCACCGAGCCCGCGTCCGAGGAGGCCACCCCACGCCATGCCGAACAGGCCCTGGGTCAGCTGGAACGTGCCCTCGGTCACCGGGAAGGGGCTGAGCCAGGCGTCGACACGGCTCTGGACGTGGCTGAAGGTCGTCGCGGCGAAGGTCGCGCCCCCGACGAAGAGAAGGGTGCCCACCACGAGCCACCCCGGCCGCTCGGTGGCGACGTAGAGCATGACGACGAAGAGGCCGAAGAACAGCAGCGAAGAACCGAGGTCGCGCTGGAAGATGAGGACGCCGAGGCTCACGAGCCACGCGGCGAGGATGGGGCCGAGGTCGCGGCCGCGGGGGAAGTCGATGCCCATGAACCGCCGGCCTGCCAGCGCGAGGGCGTCGCGCTTCACGACGAGGTAGCCGGCGAAGAAGATCGCCAGGCAGATCTTGGCGAACTCGCCCGGCTGGAGACTCAGGCCGCCGACCCGGATCCAGATGCGGGCGCCGTTGATCTGCGTCCCGATGACGGGCAGCAGCGGGAGGATCAGCAGCACGAGCGCGGTGAGCCCGAACGTGTAGGTGTAGGCCTGGAGCTTGCGGTGGTCACGCACGATGAGCAGGACGGCGACGAACAGGGCCAGGCCGATCGCGGTCCACATCACCTGCCGTCCGGCGAACTGCTTGGCCTCGTCGCCGAGGCGGTCGAGTCGTGCCAGGTCGAGCCGGTAGATCATGGCGACGCCCAGCCCGTTGAGGGCGACGACCAGCGGCACCAGCACCGGGTCGGCGTACGGCGCCACGAACCGGACGACGAGGTGCGTGGCCACGGCGATCACCACGAGGAGGACGGCGAGGCCGGCGACGAAGCCGGGGACCTTGCCGCGGGCGCCGAGCCCGACGGCGCAGAAGGCGAAGATGACGATCACGAGAGCGAGCGCCACGAGGAGCGCCTCGGCGCCTCGGCGCTTGCGGTGGACGACGGCGGGGTTGGTCGCTGGGGTGCTCACTCGACGCCCCCGCACTCCGCACCGGGCGCGTTGGCCTGGGCGGGGTCGGCGCAGCGGGCCGCGATGTCACGGAGCTGGTCGATGGTGTCGCGGGCGTCGGCCAGCGAGGTCGACGTGATGCCCTTCTCGACCTGGTTCGCGCGGAACGTCGGCAGCGACGCCAGCGTGACGTCGGTGACCTCCTCGACGCTGTCGAGCTCGAGGAGCGGCAGGTCGGCCTGGATGCCGCGGAAGATGGCCACGTTGCCGTCGGAGGTGCCGACGTAGTACTGGCGCTGGGTCCAGTCGTAGGTCAGCTTGGCGGCGAGGGCGAGGAGGCCGACGACGACCGCGATCACGACCAGTCGCCGCAGCCACACGTAGCGCCGGGGCGGCCGAGGAGCGTACCGGAGCGCCTCGGGGTCGGCCGTGCCGTCGCCGTTGGCGCGCGCGGCACCGGCGCCGCCCGCGTCGTCGTCGATCGCCGGCACGGCGTCGAGGTTGGTCGCGGTGGTCGGTCCGGAGCCCGGTCGCGCCTGCTCGGAGGCGGCTCCGACGAGCATCGGCTGCCCGTCGGCGGAGGCGAGGGTCGGGTCGGGCGGGGCATCAAGGTCGATGATCTCGCCCAGGATGACGGTGACGTTGTCGGCGCCACCGCCGGCCAGCGCCCGCTGGACCAGCTCCACGGCCGCCGAGTCCACCGTGGGGGCGTTGGCCAGGACGTCGGCGATGGAGTCGTCGTCGACCATGTCGGACAGCCCGTCGCTGCACAGCAGGTAGCGGTCGCCCAGCCGCGGCTCGATCAGGGTCAGGTCGGGCTCGGCGTCGTCGCGACCGAGCAGGACGCGGAGGATCAGGGAGCGGTTGGGGTGGGACCGCGCCCCCTCGGGGGTCAGACGGCCCTCGTCGACCAGGCTCTGGACGAGCGTGTGGTCCTTGGTGATCTGGTGAAGGTGGCCGTCGCGCATCAGGTAGGCGCGGGAGTCGCCGATGTGGGCAAGGCCGAACGTCGTGCCGTTCCACAGCAGAGCGGTGAGGGTCGTCCCCATCCCCTCGACGCTCGGGTCGTCCTCGATCACCTCGGCGAGACGGTCGTTGGCACGGTGCACGGCGCCGGCGAGCGCCTCGATGACGTCGCCGTTCGGCGGCCGGTCGAGGCGGCGTACGACGTGCATGACCTCGGAGGAGGCGAGGTCTCCGGCGGCCGCGCCTCCCATGCCGTCGGCGATCACGAGCAGGTGCGGGCTGGCGTAGCCGGAGTCCTGGTTGGAGCTCCGCCTGCGTCCGACGTCCGAGAGGGCGACGTAGGTGTAGCCGAGGCGTGTCTGGTGAGCGGGCAAGGGGCGTCCTACTTCCGGAGCTCGACCACGGTCTTGCCCAGGCGCACGGGCATGCCGAGGTCGACCGGGACGGGGGACGTCACACGTTGGCTGCCGAGGTAGGTGCCGTTGGTCGAGCCGAGGTCCTCGACGTACCACTGCTCGCCGTTGGTCGAGAAGCGCGCGTGGCGGGTCGACACGTAGTCGTCGTCGAGCCTGATCGCGGCGTCGGTGCCGCGGCCCAGCAGGATGTCGGCGCCCGTGACCGGCACCAGCTGGCCGGCGTTGGGCCCGTCGGTGACCACGAGCGTCGACGGCATCCCGCGCTTGGGCTTGCGGCCCTTGGGTGCGCGGGGCTGCTTGGACTTCTTTTGCCGCGGCGGCTGGGGCTGCGGCGCGCGCGTCGTGTCGACCTTGGCACCGAAGATGTCGGAGCGGATCACGGAGACCGCGGAGAGTACGAAGAGCCACAGCACCGCGAGGAATCCGAGCTTGATGAGGGTGAGGGTCAGCTCGGTCACCAGCGACCGCCTTGTGGCCCGGCCTGCGGCGGCGGCTGCGAGGGCCCGGCGTACGGCGGCGGAGATCCGGGTGCAGCAGGCGCGGGGCCGGGTGGGGCCACCGGGCCGGTCGGCCCGACCGGGGGTCCGGGGCGCGCGTGCGGGTTGCGGACCACGACCAGCGTGTTGCCCAGCTGAACCCGTGAGCCGTCGGTGAGGACGGCGTGGGTGACGCGTCGCCCGTCGACCACGATGCCGTTGGTCGAGCCGAGGTCCTCGATCGCGACGCGGACGCTGCTGCCCTCGAGGAAGACGCGGAACTGAGCGTGCTTGCGGGAGACGCCGGGGTCGTTGATGCGCAGCTGCGCGTCGGTGCCGCGGCCGATCACGACGCCGGGCGGCTCGACGGGGTGGCGCACGCCGTTGACCTCGAGGACCACCGGTGCCTTGGCGACGGCGGTGTCGGTCATGCGGACACCCGCGGCGGGGGTCACGGCGGCGGAGGCGCGCGAGCGGATCCGGAAGCGGCCGGTCGTCAGGTCGGGCTGGTGGACGAACTCGAGCTTGAGCGGCCCCGCGAGCGTGTAGTGCTGCTCGGCCACGTGCTCGTGCACGAGCTCGGAGAGCTCGCCCGAGAGCGTGCCGCCGTACGGGGCGAGCCGCTCGTAGTCGATCTGCGAGAGCTCGACGGTGAAGTCGTTGGGGACCAGGACCCGGTCGCGCGAGAGGATCTGAGCACCGTTGTCGAGCTCACGCTGCAGGGCAGCAGCGATCTCGACCGGTTGGACCGCACTCTGGAACACCCGCG
>NZ_JARBCJ010000163.1:0-7358 GCF_028803055.1 Mumia sp. | reverse complement strand
GTTCGAGCGGTTCGAACGGGCGAGCGATTCCGGCGGCAGCGGTCTGGGGCTGTCGATCGCCCGGGACCTGGTCCTGGCGCACGGGGGCACGATCGACGCCGGGAACGATCCCGCGACCGGCGGCGCGTCCGTCACCGTCACCCTGCCCGCATGAGGGCCGCGTCGGCGGCGTCGCGATCGGTCCCCGACCACCAGTGGCCGCTGTGTCGAACGACCGCCGCCACCGTCGTCCTTGCCACCTGACTCGAGGCTGAACGGCGCCGCGCGGCGCGGGCGGGCGGGCGGTGCCTACGGTTGAGCCATGCGAGTGCTCGTCGTCGAGGACGAGGTGCGCCTCGCCGCCGGGATCAAGGCCGGGCTCGAGGCTCGTCGCCTGGAGCCGCGTGTGGCTCGGCGTCCACTGGACCTCCGACGTCGTCGCCAGCCTGTGCCTGTCCTTCGTCGCGTTCAGCGCCGTCGAGACCTGGTTGTCAGGCGAGCGGTTCGACGGCATCGCCGCAGCCGAGGGTGAGGTCGCGGTCGGTTCCGAGGAGATCGCGGAGGCGTCGCCCGGCCTCGGCACGTCCACAGCGGGGACTGTCCGAGACGTGTGTGAGCGGCGTGGCCAGGCAACGCTCCCTTGACACCGTCGGCGGGAGGTATAACCTGCAACCACATGGTTGTAGGAACTCGCGAGCGAGAGACGCAGATCGACCGGTTGTTCTTCGCCCTGAGCGATGCGACCCGGCGAGACATCGTGACGCAGGCGCTCGACCGTGAACGCTCCGTCAGCGAGCTCGGCCGGCTGTATCCGATCAGCCTCACGGCCGTGCAGAAGCACGTCGAGGTCCTCGTCGACGCCGGTCTGGTTTCCAAGCACCGGAGCGGGCGGGAGCAACTCGTGCGCGGCGAGGTCGACCGACTGCGCCGCGCGCACGAACTTCTGGATGAACTCGAAACGCTGTGGCGTGCCCGCCTCGAACGTTTCGACGACGTGCTCAACGACACCACTGGAAAGGACAGCGAATGACGGTTTGGAAGGTCGACAAGAACGCAGAGGCCAAGACGATGGTCATCACTGCGGAGTTCGATGCGTCCATCGCCAGCGTGTGGCAGCTGTGGGCCGACCCCCGCCTGCTCGAGCGGTGGTGGGGTCCGCCGGGGTTCCCGGCCACCTTCGAGCATCACGACCTCACCCCGGGCGGCACGATCACCTACTCCATGTCCGGTCCCGACGGCGGCGACAGGTTCGACGGCACGTGGAACGTGGTCGAGGTCGCCGCCCCGACCAGGCTCGTGGTGGAAGACGCCATCGTCGAGGATGACGGAACGCCCAGCGACGGCAACTCCATGACGCGCATGGAGATCGACATCGAAGGGGCGGGTGACACGACCCGGATGATCCTCACCACGCACTTCGACTCGATCGAGGGAATGGAGCAGGCGATCGCCACAGGCGTGGACGAAGGCATGAAGGCATGCATGTCCCAGATCGACGCCCTGCTGGCCGAGGTCGCTGCCTAGGGGGTCACCCGTCGCGGCGTGAGGCTGTCGATCGGACCGCGGTGCGTGTACGGTTTGTCACCGAGCGTGAAATCGTGCCGGTCGACGGAGCAGTAACCACTGACGTTCCCGGGTTAGATCCGCCGTCGGGCTTGTGGAGTCTTCGCATCCGTACGCCGCGCCGCAGCGTACGGATGCGGGAAGGCTGATGGTCTCATGAACCCTGACGACGATGTGATCGAGCGCAGAGAGGCGAGCGACACCCGACGCGACTCGGGCCCCCTCGTGAGATCGCAGCTGGAACGGATCATGCGAACCCTGGTGCCGCCCCTCCTGCTCGGGCTGCTGTTCTCGGTGCTTCTCACCGCTTCGTTCGCCAGCGCGCTCCACTCGCCCAGCTTCCATGACGTGAGGATCGCGGTGACCGGGCCGGGTGATCTGGCAACGGAGCTGGCCGAGGGGCTCAACCAGGACTCCAGCTTGGGCCTCGATGCCCGGGTCGTGCCGAGCCCCGCCGAAGCCCGGTCGCAGATCGAGCACCGCGAGGTGTACGGCGGGTTCGTGCTCGCACCGGGCGGCAACGAGGTGCTCGTCGCGTCGGCCGCCAGCGACGAGATCGCCCAGGCCCTGCCCGAGATCTTCGACAAGGTCCTCGCCTCGCAGCAGCCGGGCGACACGAGCGCCTCGGCCAAGACCGTGGACCTGGCCCCGTTGCCGACCCAGGACCGCAGTGGCTCCGTCGGCTACTTCGTGATGATCGGGCTGGCGATCGGGGCCTACTTCGCCGCGCTCATGCTCAACAACTTCGTGGACCTGCGGCTCGTGGGAATCCGTCTGGCGCTGGCCCGGTTGGTCACGCTCGCCGTGTACGCGCTGGTGGCGCCGCTTCCCGTGCTGCTGATCGTCGATCAGGTCCTCGATGCGTTGCCCGGCCACTTCGTGATGCTGTGGCTGTTCCTCGCTCTCTTCGTGTTCGCCATCGCCGCCTTCGCGAACGCGCTCATCCACTTCTTCGGCATGGCCGGCACCGCCGTCGTGATCCTCCTCGTCACCGTCATCGGCAACCCGGCGGCAGGCGGATCGGTCGCTTGGCCGCTCCTGCCTGCTTTCTTCCGGGTCGTCGGGCCGTGGACGCCGAACGGCGCGGGGACGGAGGGAATCCGCAACATCGTCTACTTCGATCACAACGCGCTGGGGCGTCCGCTGCTGACGCTCTGCCTGTACGCAGCCGTCGGGATCGTCCTCACGGTGGTCGCAGCAGCGTTGCGCGAGGCGCGATCCGTGGCGGTGACCGTGACGGAGGCCGAGGCATCCGTCTCCGGCGGCGGTGCCGTACCGCTGGCCTAGTGGTGCCCGTAGGAGCCCGTAGGAGCCCTGTCCTCGCCGTGCCCCACGGCCGCGATCCGCACCGAATCAGGAGGCGTCACGCGGGGTGGGGGTGGACGTGGGGCTCGTGGCCAATACACTCATGGTCGACCGATCGACTGGTCGGTCCCGTACACAGAAGAGAAGCAGAGCAAAAATGACCACAGGTACCGTGAAGTTCTTCAATGCTGAGAAGGGCTTCGGCTTCATCTCACGCGAGCAGGGCGACGACGTCTTCGTCCATTTCTCCAACATCCAGGGCGACGGCTACAAGTCCCTCGACGAGGGCCAGACGGTCGAGTTCGACGTCGCTCCCGGCCGGAAGGGCGAAGAGGCGCAGAACGTCCGCGTCATCTGACAAGGACGCTGTCCTGCTCGCGAGCCGCCGACGCTGTCGGCGGCTCGCGGCGCGTCCGGGCACCAATCGGGTCCGCAGGGCGGCGATGCTCATCGAGCACCTTCGTCGCGGAGTGACTCCGCTGCAACGCCGTCGTGCAGCACCTTGGCGACGAACGGCGACGTCATCGCCCGCATGAGGGCGCTGTAGTTGAGCTGGAACGCGATCTGGGCACCGACCGCGACGCGACGACCGCCGCCACTCAGGATGACGTGGTCGCTGCTGGCCCCGGTCACGCAGATGCCGGGGGGAGGCAGCAGACCGGCTGGGTCGACGTCCTGCTCGCCGATCGCCACGATCGTCCGCACGGCGTTGCCGGAGCCGGTCGCCACCGGCCGTTCGCCGAACGCGGTCTGGGCGAGGTCGCCCCACGGCCGGGACGGCTTGTCCTTGGCCTCGATCACCTCGGCGACCAGGCTGAAGGCGTCGGTGTGCAGGCCGTCGAGCGGGCGGCGGTGCAGGGGCTCACGACCGAGCAGGATCGCTTCGCCCAACCGCAGGTCGTCGATGCGTCCGGTGTCAGCACCGCTCATGGCCCAGGCGAGGTTGCCGGAGTTGCCCCCGGAGACGACGTCGAGCCTGCGGCCGAGCGTCGCTTCGACCGACCTGGCGATCGCCGAGAGCTCGGCCATGTTGCGGGCGTCGGGCACGACTCCGCTCTGACAGGCGAGGTTGGCCCCCACTCCTGCCAGCTCGAGGCTCGGGTAGCCGATCGTGTGGCGCACGACCTCCGCCACCCCGGCCGGCAGGATCCCCTCGCGCAGGTCGCCGAGCTCGACCATCAGCACGATTCCGTGGGTCGTCCGGGCCGCCCGCGCCGCTCCGGCCAGCCGGGTGATGACGGCCGGCTCGGTGTTGAAGCTGACCTCGGCGTGCCGGACGACCCTGTCCACCTGGCTGGTCATGGGCGATCGGATGAGCGTCATCGGCGCCCGCAGGCCCGCACGGCGCATCGCCTCGATGTTCTCGATGCGCGAATCACCGAGCCGGGTCACGCCGGCGCGCAACAGCGCGCCGGCGATGGCGGGCGATCCCAACGAGGCCTTGGTGACCCCGGTGACCGAGATGCCCTTCGTCTCCAGGGAGGACACGAGCATTCGGGCGTTGTGGTGGATCTTGCCGAGGTCGATGTCCAGGCGCGGCGCGATCACCGCGCGCTGGCGCTCAGCTTCTCCTCGAGCTCCGGGAACGCGGCGAGCACCATGTCCACGAGGCGGCCCTCCGGTCGGGTGAGCGCGTCGGTCGCCGGGATGCCGAGCTCGGTCTCGTACCGCGTGATCGCCGCCGAGACGTCGGCGTCGGTCATGTTCTCGTGGTTGATCGCGAGCCCGATGACCTTGGTGGCCGCGAAGGTCTCGATGAGGTTGATCTCGCTGGCGGGCGTCGGCATCACGACCGCCCCGAAGTCGCCGAGGCGGGTCCGGCCCGGCGCGTGCTGGAGGACGACGGCGTCGGGCCGGCTGCCCCGCAGGATGAACGTCGAGGTCAGATAGGCGGGGTGACTGAGCGCACCCTGTCCCTCGATGACGATCACGTCCGGGTGCTCGGTCTCGAAGGCCTCGACGACCGTGGCCTCCATCTCGCCCGAGCAGAACTGCGACGGGATGGCGTCGAGCGCGATGCCGTAGCGGCCTCCCTGGATCAGGCCGGTCTGGCCGGTGCTGACCATCACGGCGGGGACGCCGCGCTCGCGCAGCGCTCGAGTCAGCACCGTGGCGGTGGTCCGCTTGCCGATGGCTCCGTCCGTGCCCAGCACGGCGATGCGCGGGCAGGTGACCTCCGCGATGCGGCCGGTGAACATCCGCAGGTCCTTCTTGGCGCGGGGCCGGCGAACGTCGAAGATGTGCACGTCATGGGCCAGGGCGGCCGCGACGAACTCGGCGTCCTCGTTCAAGAACTCGTGCAGCCCGTTGACGATGTCCATCCCGGTGGCGATGGCGTCGAGGACGATGGTCCGCTCGTGGGCGGAGAGCATCCCGCTCGACGGCGCCACACCGAAGATGAAGGCGTCGGCCGCGCCGCCGACATGGGCGAGCGCGTCCGCGAGGTCCCGACAGACCGGGATGTCGTTCGGCTTCTCGTCGAGCACCACCCCCGCATCGTGGCCGGCCTGCCTGCTGTCGATCACCGCGACGATCTCGTAGGTCTCCGAGTAGCGGACGAGCCCGTTGGCCGTCTTGCCGTCGGTCTCGCCGAAGTTCGCTTCGCAGTACACGACCGCGGTGGGACGATCGCCCGCGATCACGGGCGCGTTCGACGTCAGGGGCATCAGGGACTGGGACATGTCGCTCCTCGAGGTGAGCTCAGAGGAGGCGACGGGAGAAGGCCGACCGTATGGCGCCGGGTGTCAACGAGAGGTCCCCACTAAGTCGGGCTTGGGCCCGCACCCTACCGTGGCCAGTTCTCGTCCCTCGTGGAATCGCGCGCAGTTGCGACGTCAGGCGCTGGCCGACAGGCCGAGGGGCACCATGCCGTCGAAGACCAGGGCCTCACCGTCCCGACGCACCGTGACCTCCAGGCCCGCATGCCGCAGGGTGCGGGCCAGCACGTCGCCACCCGCGGGCGCCACCGCTCGCAGGTGGGTCACCCCGATGTTGGACGCCAGTGTGGCCAGCTCGTTGACCAGCAGCGACCCGATGCCCCGGCGTTGATGCCGGTCCTCGACGACCACCGACAGGTCGGCGCTCCGTCGGCCCTCGTGCAGGTCGTAGCGGCCGACCCCGACGAGCACGTCGCCCACCAGGGCAGCCAGGGCCACCGTGTCACCGTCCTCGAGGACGAGGGTGGGGGAGAGGAAGTGGCTGTGCCGCCGCGTGCCCTCGGAGCAACGCCCGTGCTGGGCGGCCAGCGCGCCGCTGTCGCCGGTGCTGAGGTGGCGGAGTCGGACCAGCCCGCCGTCGGGCAGCGCCACCAGGCGTTCGAGCGTCATCGGTGCGCGCCGCGACGCGGCATCGGCGTCGGGCGGGTCTCCGGACGGTGCTCCCGTGGCTCCCGCGACGACGGGTCGCCTCGGCGGCGGAGATTCGGCCGAGGCATCCTCGTCGACGCTGCGCAGCGCGGCCCCGTACCGCCTGGCCACGGCCGCCAGATCGTCGCCGCGCTGGTCGGGCGCCTGGATGACGAGGCGGTCGATCACCGTGTCACCTCGCTCACCCGTGCCGGCGAGGACGTCCAGGTGGACGATGTTCGCTCCGCACGAGGCGAGGTCGCCCGCCAGGGCGGCGAGGTTGCCCGGCATGTCGGCCAACTCCACCCAGAGCTCGTGTCGAGCCATGATCGCTACGGTTCCCGTCTCTCGCATGCCATCTGTTCGGAACCATGCGCCCTGACGGTTGCGTGCAGTTCACCGGCGCGCATCGGCTGTGCGAACGCGATCTGTCGCGGTTCTGTCGCGACCCCGGAGCGCTTCCAAGGATCGGAGACGGTGCCTGCGGCGCGACGAAGCGCCCTTTCGGCCCAGCATCTCGAAGGCACCATCGGCCCCTCCACGCCACCGCACCGCCTCTCGACGTCCTTGACGTCGGCCGAGCCGTCCGCAATTATCGGACGGGATTCAAAAAGGGGGATCGATGTCGAACTACCTCGTCATCTCGTCCGACGGCCATGCCGGCCCGCCGCCCGAGGTCTACCGCGAGTACCTCGCGGAGGATTTTCGGCAGGCGTTCGACGAACACCAGGCCGCGGCCGAGGCCGGGCGCATGGTCAACGTCGACTTCGTCGACGAGTGGGACGCCGAGACCGGGGACCACGAGATGAAGGCCGGCTACGACCCCACCGTGCGCGACGCCATCCTCGACGAGGAGGGCGTCGCCGCCGAGGTCCTCTTCCCGGATGCCGACGTGCTCGGCACCGGCCGCCTCGCCAGCTCGCCGTTCGGCTCCGGCCTCGGCTCGGGAGCCGACGCCGATCCGGCCGCGGTCAAGGCCGGAGCTCGCGCCCACAACCGCTGGCTCGCCGACTTCTGCGCCACGAACCCGCAGCGGCGCATCGGCGTGGCGGTCGTGCCGGTCACCGCCGGTGTCGACGACGCGGTCGCCGAGGTCCATCACGCTGCCGAGCGCGGGCTGCGCGGCGTGATGATCCCCACGCGCTGGTTCGACGCCCCCGCCTACCT
>NZ_JARBCJ010000162.1:0-7359 GCF_028803055.1 Mumia sp. | reverse complement strand
CCCTCGGGCCAGTGGGCTACTCAGAGCGCCGAACGGCCGCGCCCTAACCGGCCGGCTTACGGCAGCAACCGGACCCGGTGAGCCCGGTTGCGGGGGCTCAGGGCACGTCGGGTCGCCACCTTCGTGGGGGTGCTCATCGCTCTCCTGTGAGGTGGTCGGACGTGGTGCGAACGGCGAGATTACTCGCTTGTGGGCGCCTCGCCGAAGTACTTCTTGTAGATCTCCTCGTACTTGCCATCTTCCTCGGCAGCCTTGAGGACCTCGTTGACCTTGTCGATCATTTTCTCGCCGTTGGCGTCCTTCGCGGCGGCGAAGCCGTACTCCTCGCCGGTGTCGAACTCGGTGGCGACGGCGTACTCCGGGTTGTCCTTGACGAAGTCGTAGAGGACACCGTTGTCGTTGATGACGGCGTCGACGCGGCCGGCCTGGAGCCCGGTCACCTCGAGCGAGAGGTCGTCGAACGCAGGCATGGAGTAGCCGAACTTGTCGGCGTTGTCCTCGGCGTAGATCTGGCCGGTGGTGTCGACCTGGACGCCCAGCTTCTTGCCCTTGAGGTCGTCGAGCCCGGTGATGCCGGAGTCGGCCTTGACCAGGAGCGCCTGCGTGGCCTCGAAGTACGGGTCGGAGATCGCGATCGCCTTGGCGCGCTCGTCGGTGATCGTCATGCCGCCCATGCCGACGTCGCACTTGCCGGCCTTGAACGCGGCACCGGACGTGACCTGGTTCCAGTCGACGTCGACGATCTTGGTCTTGAGCCCCATGTCGTCGGCGACCAGCGTCAGAAGGTCGGTGTCGAAGCCGATGATCTCGTCGCCCTCCTCGTACTGGAAGGGCTTGTAGGGCATGTTCGTGCAGATGGTGAGCGTGTCGGCCGAGACCAGCTTGATGCCGTCGACCTCGGCGGCCGAGTCGTCTCCGTCGCCGCCGCAGGCGACCATCGTCACGGTGAGAGCGAGTGCCCCGGCGGCAGCAGCAGCTGCGCGTCCCAGGCGTCGTCCGGTGACCTTCATCGGTGGTGCTCCTTGCGCTTGATGGATCATGCGGAACGGATGGTTCCACACGAACAACACAGAATTGTTACGGCCCGGCGGAATCTCCGAGGCTCGGCGGACGTCGCCGGCGATCCGCCCGGCCTGACGCCGCCCGCCCCGTGACGGATGATCGAGAGAACGCAAGGTCAGACGCAGGGCGATCGGCGACGGGGGACTCGATGCGCGTGCTCGTGACGGGAGCGACGGGATTCATCGGGCGGCGACTTGCGCCCGCCCTCGAGGCGGACGGGCACGAGGTCGTCGCGATGACGCGGAATCCCGACCGGTACGCCGGAGTCGGGCGGGCGGTGTTCGGCGACGTCCACGACGCAGGCTCCCTCGCTGACGTCCTCTCCGACGTGGACGCGGCGTACTACCTCGTCCACTCCCTCGACTCCGACGACTTCGTCCGCCGCGACGCCGACGCGGCGTCCGCGTTCGGAGCGGCTGCCGGTGACGCCGGGCTGCGCCGCATCGTCTACCTCGGCGGCCTCGGGGACGACTCCGACGAGCTCTCGGACCACCTGCGCAGCCGCCGTCAGGTCGAGGGCCTGCTGGCCGGTGGCGGTGTCCCCGTCACGACGCTGCGGGCCGGCATCGTCGTCGGGCACGGCGGCATCTCCTGGGAGATGACGCGCCAGCTCGTCGAACACCTGCCCGCGATGATCACCCCGCGGTGGGTGAGCACGCGGACGCAGCCGATCGCCGTGGACGACGTCGTGCGCTATCTCGTCGGGGTCCTGACCCTGCCCGAGGGCACGGACCGGGCGTACGAGATCGGCGGGCCCGACGTCCTCGCGTACGGGGCGATGATGCGTCGGGTCGCCGAGATCGAGGGACGTCACCCGATCATCGTGCCGGTGCCGCTGCTGAGTCCCGGACTCTCGTCGCGCTGGCTCGCCCTCGTCACCGACGTCGACACCCGCACAGGGCGCTCGCTGATCGACTCGATGGTCAACGAGGTCGTGGTGCGCGACGACGCCATCCGCCAGGCGGTGCCGTTCGACCCCCTCTCGTACGACGAGGCCGTCCTGCGCGCGCTCGCCGAGCGTGCCCGCGCCCAGGCCCGCGAGCGGGAGGCGGAGGAGGACCCGACGTGACCGGGGCCCTGCGTGCCGCGGTCGGCGCCGTCCGGGCCAGGACCCGTGCGGTGCTGCCCCGAGGTCTGGGGTACGCCGTTCCGTCCCATGCGCCCGAGCCCGAGGCGGTCGTGCGCCGGCGACGCCGTACGGTCGCGGTCGGCTGTCTGGCCGGGACCGGGATGCTCGGCGTCTCCCTCCAGACCAAGCCCGACTCTCCGCAGTTCTATGCGCTCACGGCGGCGACGGCGGCGACGTGGACCCTCGGTGCGCTGGCGTCCGGACCGCTGCACCAGGGCTGGATCGAGATGCAGGACGGCGTCCGCCGGCGGCCGGTCGTGGTGCCGGTCCTGACCGGGGTCGGTGCCTTCGGCTGCTTCGTGGCCGGGGGACTCGTCGCCCAGCGCGTCCCGGTGCTCGACGCCGCGGTCCGCCGCGTCCTGCGCTTCGCCGAGGAGGGCAGCGCTCCGCTCGTGGTGCTGACGACCCTGGCCAACGGCGCGGCGGAGGAGCTGTTCTTCCGCGGCGCCCTGTACGAGGCGGTGGGGGAGCGGCGTGGCGTGCTGGCGTCGACGCTCGCGTACACCGCTACGACCGCGTCGTCGCGCAACCCCTCGCTCGTGCTCGCCGGTGCCGTCATGGGCACGCTCTTCGGGCTCCAGCGGCGGGCGACCGGCGGCATCCAGGCGCCGATGCTGACCCACCTGACGTGGTCGGCCCTGGTGCTGCGCTATCTACCGCCACTCTTCCGCGAGCAGCGTTTCCGCCGGGTTTCGTGATCCTGGCTGGGTTTAACAGGACGTCATAGGGTTCCCCGCCCGTCGTATCTTGGGCAGGATCGGAACGGTCCCGCCGCCGTGTCGCGTGCGTCACGACGGACCGTCCCCTCCGAGAGGACTCCCAGTGCGAACGTCACGTGTGGTGGGTGTCGTCGCGAGCCTCGCGCTCGCCTCGACGACACTCCTGACGGCACCGTCAGCCGTCGCCGAAGAACCCCCCGTCTCACCGTTCAACCAGCGCTCGGCCAAGGAGCCGACGGCGACCGGGTCGCTGACCGCGAAGGCCGCCCGGAACGCCGCGAGGCGCACGACGGTCGGCGACCCGCTGCCGATGCCGTCGTCGTACCCGACGCAGCCGGACCTGAGGGTGTTCCCCGAGGCCGAGACCGACGCGTCCGACAGCGGCAACCTCGTCCGCTTCGACGACATCGCGCCGACGCTGAACGCGTTGATGGACTCGTCCGACCGCGTCTCCACGCAGGTCGTCGGGCAGTCGACGCAGGGTCGTGACCTCTACCTGGTCACGGTGACGGCTCCGGAGAGCCGGAGCGAGACCAGGCGTCAGACCGCGTGGCGGGAGAAGATCAAGAGTGAGCCGCGGGCCGCGGCCCGGGACAGGCGGCTCGAGCGGGACTACAAGACCCCCCTCTGGATCAGCGCCAACATCCACGGCAACGAGTGGGAGGGCACCGACGCGGCCCTGCAGTACATCGAGGAGCTGGCGACCGCCCCGTGGAGCGAGGTGAAGTCCCTCCTCTCGGAGCACCGGCTCTACTTCAGCCTCGCTCTGAACCCTGACGGCCGCACCATCGGGCAGCGGGCGACCGCGCTCAACCTCGACGGCAACCGCGACATGATCACCAACACCACGCCGGAGTCGACGTCGTTCATCCGTACCGCCCAGGCCGTTCAGGCGCTGTACGCCGCCGACTTCCACGGCTACACGAGCGTGCTCCAGATCGAGCCCTGCGGCCCGCCGCACGGTGACGACTACGAGTACGACCTGTTCATCCCGCACGCCTACGCGGCGGCGCTCCAGGTCGAGAAGGACGTCGTCGGGGCCGCGATCCCCGGCAACACCTACTACGACGTGACCACCGGACGGGTCGTCCCGGAGGTCACCGGCCCCGAGAACGCGCACATCAAGATCCCGTACCGCGACACCCCGTCGGGGTGGGACGACTTCCCGCCGGTCTTCACCGCGCAGTACGCCGCCTTCTCCGGCTCGGTGACGGCGACGGTGGAGCTGCCGAAGTCGCGTCCCAACGGCAGCAGCCAGACGCCGGCCAGCGCGGTCGTCAACACGGCGGTGGCGCTGAAGACGATGCAGAGCCTGGTCGACTACGTCGGCACGAACGACGCGGCGATGCTCGACGACCAGATCGAGTTCTTCCGCCGGGCCGACGTCGGAGCCCCGCGTACGGCGCTGACCACGGAGAACATCGCCGACGTCCCGGGTCCGCAGGAGTGGAAGGCGGAGTGGGACGCGGCCGACGACCAGAACGCGGTCTCGTACCCGCGGGCGTTCGTCGTCCCCGTGGGCGAGGGGCAGCGGTCGCTGACCGACGCGCGCACGCTCGTGAGCCGTCTGCAGCTGCACGGCATCGAGGTCGACCGGCTGGCGCGGACGGCCAGGATCGACGGCACGGCGTACCCGGCCGGGTCCTATGTCGTCGACATGCACCAGCCGCTGCGCAACCTGGCTCACGCTCTCCTCGCGCCAGGAACCGACATCTCGGCGAAGTTCCCGAGCATGTACGACATCTCGGCCTGGAGCTGGGGTCTGCTGTGGGGCGCCACGGTGGAGCCCGCCGGCACGACGGGCGAGGGTCGACTGCCTCGGACGGTCCCGGCCGCCGGCGCCGGAGCAGTCGACGGTGACGTCCCGGACCGCGGGTCGTACCTGACCTTCGACCTCGCAGGCGTCAACGACTTCCGGGCGCTCAACGCCCTGCTCGAGGACGGGATCGCCGCCTCACAGCTCGCGGACGGGTCGGCCGTCGTCGGTGCCGACAAGGAGACGTACGCCGCGGTCGAGGAGGTCGCCGAGGAGCTCGACGTCGACTTCGCCGAGGCGTCCGCGTCCGAGGTCGCCCAGCTCCGCACGGGCGCCGCGAAGGGCCTGGAGGACCTGACCGTGGGCTACACGGGGTCCCAGGACGACCTGCTGTCGTTGACCCAGCTCGGGTTCGACGACCTCGTGCCGCTGAGCGCGCCGACGATCACCGCGACTCCCGCGGTGCTCGACGACGTGGACGTGCTCTGGCTCGGGTCGGCGCTGACGTTCAACGCCGGGCAGTCCGCCGGCGCTGCGGCGCTGCAGGCGTACGTCGACGGTGGCGGCAGCATCGTCGGCCGCGGCGCGGGTGCGTTCGACACCGCGAGGACCGCCGGTCTCGTCACCGGCACCGCAGTCACCGGCAACCGCAACGGCAACGGCATCGTCGCGGTGGACACCGCTGACGACGGGGTCCTGGCGCCGTACGCGCAGCCCTACTCGTTCATCTATCCGGCCACCTGGTTCACCGGGCTGGGGGCGGGGACGACGGTCGAGCAGTCGTACGCGACGGGCAACCCGCTGGTCGCGGGCCACTGGCGCCGAGGTGGTGACACCGGGACGAACCCCGACGGGCCGGAGGATGCCGCGGGTCAGCCCGCGGTGGTGTCGGCGGAGGCGGAGTCGGGTGCGAAGGCGCTCGTCTTCGGGACGTCGGTGTTCTTCCGTACCCACCCCACGGGCGGTCAGAGCCAGGCCGCGCGCGGCCTGTTCTGGGCGGCACCAGAGGGTGAGGGTGTCGCGGCGCCGGTCGCCACGTCGACCACGCTCGAGGTCGGCCGTGCCCGCCCGGGCTCGGTCGAGCTCGAGGTGTCAGTGACGGCGGACGATCCGGCAGCGGGCACGCCGAGGGGCGTCGTCCAGGTCCGCGAGGGCCGGTCGCTGCTCGGCACGGCACGCGTCCGACGCGACGGTACGGCGGCGTTGACCCTGCGCGGTCTGCGCCCGGGCACCCACGTGCTCACCGCCTCGTACACGCCGAAGGCAGGGTCGGGCTTCGACGCCTCGGCCTCGGGTCCGGTCACCGTGCAGGTGAAGGCGGGACCGCGAGGCTGATCGTCACGGGGACGGGCCGTCGATCGCGCGAGGATCGGCGGCCCGTTCCCTAGACTCGGGCGATGCTCCTGAACGCCGCGACCGTCCTCATGGGCACGGTCGTCAGCCTCGTCCTGCTCGGACTCGTGATGGGGTTCAGCCCGACACTGATCGCGACCCAGGTGGCGGTCGTCGCGCGGTCGCGTGGGTCGGTGCGCCCGGGCCTCGTGGTCGCCTGCGGGGTCGCCACCGGCGCCCTCGTCCTCAGCCTCGTCCTGCAGGTCGTCAATCCCGACACGTGGGACTACGTGCTGCGCGGGAAGGTCGAGAAGCTCTTCCTCCAGCAGGCCTTCGACGAGATCGCCGGCGTGCTGTTCGTCGTGGCCGGGATCTGGCTCCTGTGGCGACGCCCGACCACCGACGATCGAGCGGTCTCACGCACGGCCGAGCGACTGCTCGACCGCCCTCGGGACCTGTTCACCTTCGCGGTGCTCAACACCGTCGTGGGCGTGAGCGGTGCTGCGACGACGTACCTCGTCGTTCGGCTGGCGCGGGAAAGCACCTCGGTCGTCGCGCTGCAGGTGCTCGTGTACGTCGGCTTCGCGGCAGCCGCGGCGGCGCCGTACGTCCTGCTGGCGTGGGGCCGCCTCCGGATCCCGGCGCTCGCGGGTCCTGCCGACCGCGTGGTCGCGTGGGTCCGCTCGCAGCACTGGCGCAGGATCAGCGCAGTGCTGCTGATCGTCGCCGGGACGCTTCTTTTCGTCGCCGCGCTCACCGACTACTTCGGTCTGCGCTGACGCGCGGTCAGGTGCGCGGTGCCGCCTCGTACGCCGAGCCCGCGTTCAGCGGGGCCAGGTGTAGAGGAGCCGCGCCATCAGCCGGAACGGGATCGCCTGGCCCTTGACCTGGTCGACGGTGCCCGCGAGGTGCAGCCCCCGCTCGGGACAGTGGAACAGCCACGTGCCGGTGGAGCCGGAGTGGCCGACGAGGATGACGGGTCGACGCCCGGCGGACATGAGCCGGCCGACGGTGAAGAACATGGTGCCGAGGCCGTACTGGAGGACGGGGATGTCGCGGAGCCTGTTGCGCCGCTCTGTGAGCAGGTCCACCGTCTTGGCGTCGCGGAAGAGCTCGCCGCGGAGGAGCGCGCGCTGGAACGTGATCAGGTCTCCGGTGGTGCTCACGAGGTCGTTGCTGGACGCGATGACCGAGGGCAGGTCGACCCGCCGCTGCTTGGCGTACATCGGGAACGGTTCGCGCCTTGCGCACCCTGGCAAAGCGCGCCGGCGATCGTCGACATGAGCCCCAGCTCGCGGGCCTCTCGGATCATGCCGTCGGTGACGACGACTCCCGGGCTGACCGACGCGATGCGGACGGGG
>NZ_JARBCJ010000161.1:0-7746 GCF_028803055.1 Mumia sp. | reverse complement strand
AAGAAGTTCCTCGAGGACGAGGGCCTGCTCGGCTAGCTGCGAGGTCCGGGGAGATCAGGCTCGTCGAGTCGGACGAGCTGGCACGGACCGCCGAGATAGATCCCGCCGTCGATGTCGAGGACGAGCCCGTCCGCATAGAGCACGGGCTCGTCCTCGGGCGTCACCGGCCCGCCCCGCACCAGCGCGCCGATGGTGTGCCCGTGGACGATGCGTCGGCCACCGAGCGCGCCCAGCATCTGCTCCGCAGCCGCGACGCCGTCCTCTCGAGCGAACGCGTAGCGCGTCGTCAACCTGCGCCACATCTCCCACCAGGTGTCGAGATCGGGCATCTCCAGCTCTGCGCGCACAGCGGCGTTGACCTCGTCGACGGAGTCGCCCCACAGCAGATAGGCCGTCGTGTCGGAGTGCAGGAGCAGGTGGTCGGCGTCGGTGGCGATCACCGGCAGCGTCGTGAGCCAGTCGATCCGGTCCTGGTCGAGACGCTCGAGGTCGCTGACGACACCGCCGTTGCCGATCCAGTTGGCCTCGAAGCTGTAGCGGCCGTCGCTGGGGACCGGCGTCGGCCCGTAGCGGTGCATGCCGAGCATGAGGATCTCGTGGTTGCCGAGGATTGCCGAGGCAGAGCCGCCCGCGTCGGCCGCCTCACCCTCGAGGCGGCGCGCGAGGTCGATCACCCCGATGCCGTCCGGCCCACGGTCGACGTAGTCGCCGAGGAACCACAGCCGAGCGTCGCCGCCCGACCAGTGCTCGTCCTCGTCGATCAGGTCGGCAGACCTCAGGACCTCCACCAGCGCGTCACGGTGCCCGTGGATGTCGCTCACCGCCCACACGTCTCCCACGCACCGACCCTAGAGCGCGCGGGGGGAGTCGGCAGATCGACCCGCCGTGGCGTCGGGCACACCGTCCGGCGTCACTTGTCGATGTCGCCCACCACGAAGAACATGGAGCCGAGGATGGCGATCAGGTCCGCGACGACGCAGCCGCGCACGATCTCGGGCAGCACCGCGATGTTGTTGAAGGACGCCGTCCTCATCTTCAGGCGCCACGGTGTCTTCTCTCCCCGTGAGACCAGGTAGTAGCCGTTGATGCCGAGCGGGTTCTCGGTCCACGTGTAGGTCGAGCCCTCCGGGACCTTGAGGATCTTGGGGAGCTTGACGTTGACGGGCCCCTGCGGCAGGTCGCGCAACCGGGCCACGCAGGCGTCGGCGAGGTCGAGCGACACCCGCACCTGCTCGAGGAGGCATGCGAACCGTGCATAGCTGTCACCCTCGTGACGGGTGACGACCCGCAGCGTCTTGTCGGCGACGAGCTCGTCGTACGCGAGATAGGGCTGGTCACGTCGAAGGTCGAAGTCGACACCCGACGCGCGAGCGATCGGCCCGGAGACGCCGTACGCCTGGACGAGCTCGGGCGACAGCACACCGACCCCTCGGGTGCGGGCGACGAAGATCTCGTTGCCGAGCAACATGTCCTCGATCTGCCCGAGGCGGCTGCGCACGGCCGCGGTCGCAGCGCCGACGCGACCGAGCCAGCCGGCGGGGAGGTCCTCCTTGAGGCCGCCCACGCGGTTGAACATGTAGTGCATGCGCCCGCCCGAGAGCTCCTCCATGACCTCCTGGATCGTCTCTCGCTCGCGGAAGGCGTAGAAGATCGGCGTGATCGCACCGATCTCGAGGGGGTACGAACCGATGAACATGAGGTGGTTGAGGACTCGGTTGAGCTCGGAGAGCAGCATGCGTGCCCAGGTCGCGCGCTCGGGGACCTCGAGGCCCAGCATCCGCTCGACGCCGAGGACGACGCCCACCTCGTTGGAGAAGGCGGAGAGCCAGTCGTGACGGTTGGCCAGGACGATGATCTGCCGGTAGTCCCGGACCTCGAAGAGCTTCTCGGCCCCACGGTGCATGTAGCCGACGATCGGCTCGCAGTGCACGATGCGCTCACCGTCCAGCGTCAGGCGCAGCCGCAGGACACCGTGGGTCGCGGGATGCTGGGGGCCCACGTTGAGGACCATGTCGGTGGTGCCGAGGTCGACGCCGCCGCCGCGCTCGTGCCCGAAGCCCGCCGAGCCCGCACCGACGCCGACGGTCAGCGTGCGGGGAGGGGAGACCTCGTCGCTCGGCATGCCGCTCAGCCTAGCGGCGCCGTGACTGCAGGCGAGAGGAGACGGGTTGACCCGCGCGGTGCAATGATGTGCCCGCGCGCGGCGGCGCGCCACGACACCGAGGAGACCCGTGCCGACCCTTCGCCTGAACGCTCCCAGCCCTTGGAACGGTCGGAGCGGGGGTTCGTTCGACGCGAGGCGCCTGGTCGCGGCCCTCGTCGCCGTCCTGCTCGCCGCCGGAGTCCTGGCGGCTTCGCCGGCCAAGGCCGAGCAGAGCACCCTCAGCTACAACGGCTGGACCGAGGCGTGGGCCGACAGCAGCCTTTGGGTCTCGTTCACCGTGACCGGTGACGTCACCACGGGCACGATGACAGCGGCCTTCGACGGCAAGACGGTCACGCTCGAGCCGGTCGAGGGTTCGGACGCGGTCTACGCCGGCAGCGTGCCAGGCCCGTTGACGGTCGGCACCGGGGTGGTCACCGCGACGTTCACGCCGACCACCGGTGGCCCCGTCACCGGCAGCGGCTCCGTCGTGGTCCGGCAGGAGTTGCGCTATCCCGGCCCGGCGCCGGCAGGGGCGCCGTACGACCGGCCCAACTCCGCCTTCGTGTGGGGCGTCAGCGACACCCTTCGAGCCACGGTGGCAGCCGAGGGCGGCAGCGTCACGCTCTCGGGCGGAGCGGTGCGCGATCCGAGGTTCACCGACCGGTTCCGATTCCCGATCACGGACATGCGCAAGGCGTACCCGGCGAGGATCCAGGCCGGTGGCGTCGTCCGGCTGGCCAGCCCGCGCCGGGAGGTCGTGGTCTCCGACCTCGAGTGGGTGACCCAGGGCATGACCGGTGAGCTGCGCGCTGACGTGACCTACCGTCACCCGGGCCAGACGGCGAGGACAGAGAAGGGCATCGCGTTGGCGTCCGTCGCGGGCCTGTCCGGCGGCGGGGAGCCCACCTGGTCCCAGGCGATCGGCGAGACGCGCGCCACCGTGGCGGGTGCGCGGGTTCTCGGGGTCGCCGCCGGTGCCGACCTCGGCCCGCTGATCTGGACCGTCTACTACTCGGCGACACCCTTCGCGGCTACTGCCCGGATGACGGTCACGCCTGCGGTCACGACGTACGGACGGGCCGCACGGGTGGGGGTGTCGGTCGCTCGTGGCGCGACCTACGCGGCGGGGACCGTGGCGCTGACGGCGGGCAGCCGGTCGCTGGGTACCGTGCGTCTGTCACGGGGTGCGGCGACGGTGGCCGTCCCAGCAGGACTCGCGGTCGGGACGCACCAGATCATCGCGTCGTACCGTGCCGACTTCTCGCCGACGACGGCGGCGGCACGCACCGCCGTGCGGATCACGAAGGCGGGTACGGACGCGAAGGTCCGACTGTCCAAGAAGAAGGTGACCCGCAAGCAGCGGGCGAAGGTGACGGTGACCGTCACCGGCCGCGGCACGACGATCCGTCCCACCGGCACGGTCACCGTCTTCGACGGCAAGAAGCGGGTCGGCAGAGCGACGCTCACGGCGGCCAGGCGCGGCGCGGTGACCGTGACGCTGCCCCGGCTGAAGAAGCGCGGCAAGCACACGCTGCGCATCGTGTACGGCGGCTCGTCCGCCTTCACCGGCTCGTCGGCGCGCGCGGTGCTCCGGGTCCGTTGACGCTCCGCCAGACCGTCCGATGACAGAGGACTCGCAGCTGCGACCAGACGGCGGTCGCAGCTGCGAGTCGTGCGGTGCGAGACGACGTCAGCAGGTCTCGAGCGGCGTCCCCTCGGCGAGGCGGTACTCCGACCGCGTGTCGAACATCAGCGGCACGAGCGCGCGGTTCGCCTGCGCGAGGCTCACCACTCGACCATCGGCGTTGCGGGTCGCCTTCAGGTCATGCAGACGCAGCGTCCGGCGCAGGTCCTGGAAGGTCGCCTCGGTGATCTGGTAGGCGCACATCGGCTCGGGCTCGACCTGGTCGGGATCGGTCGGCAGCATGTCGTCCTGGCCCCCGAAATAGACGACCCCGCCCTGCGTCGCGCCGAGCTCGCGCTGCCGTTCGGCGGCGGCCGCGGTCTCCCGCGCCAGCGTCGCGCGGTTCTCGGCGACCATCTGCGTCGACCCGAGCGCGCTCGCGTAGTTGGTGTCGACCCGGCGGTTGTTGAGGACGCGGACGTCGGCCGCCTCCTCGTCGTTGAGCGGACGGGTCGCGGTCTCGCTGAGCATGCCCACGACGTTCACCAGCCCCGCGTAGTTGCGGAGGATCCGGACCTGCTCGTCTCCGGCCACCTGGAGGAACGGCTCGCCGTCCTTGACGTACTGGCCGTAGATCCCGGCGGTGAAGCCCTCGCTGCGCGCCTGGGCGGCGGAGTACTCCTCGCTCATCTCCTTGCTGAGCGAGTGGACCTGGTCGTCGACGTTGCGGTTGCGCGGCCAGAGGTGGAGCAGGTCGGTCCGGTAGTACTGGTTGGGACCGTACTCGTGGAGGTCGTTGAGGACGTCGGGGTTCCAGTCGCGGATCACCTTCGTGATCGCCCGGCCCTCCGGCGTCGACAGCTCGAGGTAGTCACGGTTGACGTCGACGCCGTCGGCGTTGCCGCGGGTGTTGGCCACCCATCCGTCGGGGTTGGCGTTGACGATGAGCACCGTGGTCCGGGCGAGGAACCGGGTCACCGTGGCGTCGGTGCTCGTAGCGAGGTCGCGGGCGAGCTTCATGCAGGCTTCGCGGCCGGAGGGCTCGTTGCCGTGAACCGAGCAGACGAACATCGCGACCGAGCCACCGGCCGCCTCGGCCTGCGACTTCGGCGCGGGAGAGCCGATCGAGACGAGCTGGAGCGGGCGGCCCTGCGTCGTACGGCCGATGGTGCCGACCGTGACGCGTCGGGAGGAGGCGTCGAGCTGGCGGTAGAACGCCAGGGACTGCGGGTGGGTCGTCCAGGTCGCGCCGCCGGACTGCTCGAACGGCGTCTGCAGCGCGGCCGGGGCGTCCTCGGCCGCCGCGGCGAGGGCCGCCTCGAGACCGTCGTCGCGCTGTCCGGCACCGGCTGACGTGCCGCTGCCGACGAGCGCGGAGGCTGCGAGTGCGATGCCTGCGGCGGTCGCGAGGATCGTGGGCCAAGGTCGGGGTGGGGAGGTGGAGCGCAAGGGATCGTCCTTTCGCCTGAGGCCACCGTTCGCCGAAGACGTCGAGCCCCCGCGGCGGCCACCTGTTCCCCCACCGTGAGGGTCCGTCACCGACTCGGCAACTCCAGTCTGTGAAAAGTCCAGACAAGTGGGGCTCGTCCCTGCTAGCCGATGACGAAAACGGGAACCTCCGGCACACTGTGTGAGCCACGCCACATTCGTTCGGAGGCCCCGAATGCGCAGCACCATGCAGAACGTCCCCCTCAGCCTCGGCCGCCTCATGCGGTACGGCACGACCGCGTACGCCGACGCCACCGTCGTCACCGCCACACCCGACGGCACCCGGACCCGCACGTACGGCGAGATCGGCCGCCGAGCAACGCGCCTGGCGCAGGTGCTGCGAGGGCTCGGGGTGACTGGTGACCAGCGTGTCGGCACCTTCATGTGGAACAACGCCGAGCACCTCGAGTGCTATCTCGCGGTGCCGGCCATGGGCGCGGTCCTGCACACCGTCAACATCCGGTTGTTCCCCGAGCAGGTCGCCTACGTCGTCAACCACGCGGAGGATGCGGTGGTCGTCGTGGACGCCTCGCTCGTCGCGCCGTTCGCGGCGGTGCTCCCGCAGATGAAGACCGTCACCCACGTCCTGGTGGCCGGGCCGGAGGCCGCGGAGGCCGACCTCAGCCCGCTGGAGGCGTCGGGCAGGACGGTCCTGCGCTATGAGGACGAGCTCGCCGCTGCCCCCGACGACGACTTCGCGTGGCCGTCGGTGGACGAGCACGACGCCGCCGCGATGTGCTACACGAGCGGGACCACCGGCCACCCCAAGGGCGTCGTCTACAGCCACCGCTCGGCGTACCTGCACTCGATGTCGATCGCGATGGGCGACAACGCCGGGATGGGCCCGGAGGATCGTGTGCTCCCGATCGTTCCCATGTTCCACGCCAACGCGTGGGGCCTCCCGTACGCGGCCGTGCTGGTCGGCGCGTCGCTGGTGATGCCCGACCGCTGGCTCCAGGCCGAGCCGCTCGTACGCCTCATCGAGGAGACGCGCCCGACCCTCGCGGGCGGCGTGCCGACGGTCTTCAACGACATCCTCGGCCGGATCGACGAGCACCCCTCCGACCTGAGCTCGCTGCGCACCGTCCTCTGCGGCGGCTCCGCCGTCCCGGAGTCGTTGCAGCGCGCGCTCTGGGACCGCCACGGCGTGCGCATCCAGCAAGCGTGGGGCATGACGGAGACCTCTCCCGTCGCCACCTCCGGGAAGCCGCCGCTCGGCGTGGACGAGGAAGAGGCGTGGCGCTTCCGCGCCGGCCAGGGCCGGCTCCTGGGCGGCGTCGAGGCGCGGCTCGTCGGCGACGGTGGAGAGGAGCTGCCGCACGACGGCGAGGCGGTCGGAGAGGTCGAGGTGCGTGGCCCGTGGATCACCGGCTCCTACTACCTTGACGACGACCCCGAGAAGTTTTCCGACGGCTGGCTCCGCACCGGTGACGTCGGGACGATCGATCCACGCGGCTACATCACCTTGACCGACCGCGCGAAGGACGTGATCAAGTCGGGCGGTGAGTGGATCTCGTCGGTCGACCTCGAGAACGCGCTGATGGCCCACCCGGACGTCGTCGAGGCCGCGGTCGTGGGGATCCCCGACGAGAAGTGGCAGGAACGCCCCCTCGCGACGGTCGTGGTCCGCGCGGGCGCCGACGTGACTCCCGAGGCGCTGCGAGACCACCTCGCGGGGTCCTTCGCGGCATGGCAGCTGCCTGAGGCGTGGACGTTCATCGAGGCCGTACCCCGGACCTCGGTCGGCAAGTTCGACAAGAAGGTGCTGCGCAAGGCGTACGCCGACGGAACGCTGGACGTGCGCCGCCGCGAGTGACGGGGCTCCGGGGTCGTCCGGTCAGGGGACCTCGGTCACGATCCACCAGAAGTCACCGAGACCGCCGGCCGCCGTGAGCTCGGCGGCCTCCGAGGCCGCCGCCAGCGCGGCGAGATAGGCGTGCGGGTCGGTGGAGGCGAGCGCGAGCGGAGGACGTGCGCCGACGAGACCCAGGTCGCGCAGCACATCTCGCTGACGACGCAGGGTGCCGCCCACGGCGTCCGCGAGGGCATCGACAGCGACGTGTGCCGTCACGTCGCGGGTGCCGTCGGGGACCACGTCGACCTCCGCGCCGCTGCGGTAGGCCCGCAGGCTGCCGAACGGAGGACGGTCGTCGGCGCGGTGGCCGTAGTCGATCGCGATCGCCGCTCCTCGGACCACCCTGCCGACCGCGTCCCGCCACCACGCCTCCCGTGACAGGCCCACCTCGGCGCGCTCACCCGGGTCGGGGCACGGCCACCAACGGTCGAGCCACGCCAGGGTGTCCGGGTCGCGCACGAGCGGGCCGAGCTCCTCCTCGCCGGTCGCCGGGTCGACCATCACCACCCGCAGGGACCCGTCGTCGTCGCGCTCGACCACGTCGCACGGGAGGTTGTCCAGCAGCTCGTTGGCGATCAGCAGGCCGTCGACGCTGTCCGGGACCTCAGGGCTCCAGCCGATCGTCGGCGGGAG
>NZ_JARBCJ010000160.1:0-7874 GCF_028803055.1 Mumia sp. | reverse complement strand
CGTCCCCCAGCGCGGTGACAAGCGCGCCCTGATGGAGACCGTCGAGCGCAACGCCAGACAGGCGCTCATCCTCCACAAGACCAAGCGGGCGAGCGACCTGACGACCCGTACGCGCGCCCTCGAGGAGCTGCAGGTCGCCCTCGCGCTGCCAGAGGCACCGCTGCGGATCGAGTGCTACGACATCTCCAACCTCCAAGGCACCGAGGTCGTCGCGTCGATGGTCGTGTTCGAGGACGGCCTGCCTCGCAAGAGCGAATACCGGCGCTTCGTCATCCGCGGCGTGGAGGGGCAGAACGACGTGGCGTCGATGCACGAGACGATCACCCGGCGGTTCCGGCGATACCTCGACGAGCGTGCTGCCCTCGCCGCACCGGAGCTCGGGGGCGACGACGAGGCCGAGGGGCCGGCGCTGGTCGACCCCGACACCGGCAAGCCGCGCAAGTTCGCCTACGCGCCCGGACTCGTCGTCGTCGACGGCGGCCCTCCGCAGGTCGCAGCGGCCTACGACGCGATGCGGCAGCTGGGGGTCGACGACATCCCGCTGTGCGGACTGGCCAAGCGGCTCGAGGAGGTGTGGCTCCCCGAGCAGGACGACCCCGTCATCCTGCCTCGCACCAGCGAGGGCCTCTATCTCCTCCAGCGCGTTCGCGACGAGGCGCACCGGTTCGCCATCACCCACCACCGCGGGCGGCGGTCCCGCACCATGGTGGAGAGTGCTCTCGACGACGTGCCAGGACTCGGCGAGGTCCGCCGCAAGGCTCTGCTTCGTCGGTTCGGCTCACTCAAGAAGCTGCGCGCTGCCACGGTCGAGGAGGTCGCGGCGGTGCCCGGCTTCGGGCCGCGTACGGCGACCGCTGTCGTCGAAGCACTCGCCGGGGACCGGACCACGCCGACGGCCCCCGCGATCAACATGACCACCGGCGAGATCATCGAGGAGGGGTCGTGAGCGTCGAGGCAACTAGTACGTCCGGGGTGGAGGAGCTTGTCCTCGTGACGGGCATGACCGGGGCCGGCCGGAGCACGGTGGCCAAGGTGCTGGAGGACCTCGGCTACTTCGTGGTCGACAACCTGCCGCCCCAGCTGCTCGGCGACGCCGTCGCCCTGTTCGGTCAGAGCCACGCCGCGACCCGTCTCGGCGTGGTCGTCGACGCCCGGTCGCGGCAGTTCTTCTCCGCTCTCGAGGGAGCGCTCGAGAGCGTCCGCAAGGAAGGGCTGCGCTCGACCGTGATCTTCGTGGAGGCCGCGGACGAGGTGCTGGTCCGTCGTCAGGAGGCTGCGCGGCGTCCGCACCCGCTCCGGACCGAGGGGCGGCTCCTGGACGGCTTCCGCGTCGAGCGCGAGCTGCTGCGCGACCTGCGCTCCAAGGCCGACCTCGTGGTGGACACGTCGCGTCTCAACGTCCACCAGCTGTCTGCCCGTGTCTCCGCGGCCTTCGAAGACCCCGACCTGCACCCGCTGCGGGCGACCGTCGTCTCGTTCGGCTTCAAGTACGGCATCCCCGTCGACGCCGACATGGTCGCCGACATGCGCTTCCTCCCCAACCCTTACTGGGTCGACTCCCTGCGGCCGATGAGTGGGCTCGATCCCGAGGTCAGCGAGTACGTCCTCGGACAGCCCGACGCCCTCCCGTTCCTCGACCAGTACGAGGCTCTCCTCGCCACCCTCACCAACGGCTTCGTCCGCGAGAACAAGCGGTTCCTCTCGATCGCGATCGGGTGCACGGGTGGGCGCCACCGCAGCGTCGCGATGTCGGAGGCGCTCGGCGAGCGGTTGCGCGCGCACGACGTCCGTACCCTCGTCGTCCACCGTGACCTGGGGCGCGAGTGAGCGCGCCGCATCGCGGGGGTCTGGGCGTCTCGCCCCTGACGCAGCGCAAAGTGGTCGCGATGGGCGGCGGGCACGGGCTCGCCGCCAGCCTGTCGGCGCTGCGCTACCTCCCGGGCGAGATCACGGCGGTCGTCACGGTCGCCGACAACGGTGGCAGCTCGGGCCGGTTGCGCACCGAGCTGGGCGTCCTGCCGCCCGGTGACCTCCGCAAGGCGCTGGCGGCGCTGTGCGGTGAGGACGAGTGGGGTCAGACGTGGGCCCAGGTCCTCCAGTACCGCTTCGACTCCGGCGGAGAGCTCAGCGGCCACGCGCTGGGCAACCTCCTCATCGTGAGCCTGTGGGACCTGCTCGGCGACCACGTCGCCGGGCTCGACTGGATCGGACGGCTCCTCGGGTCGCGCGGCCGCGTCCTGCCGATGAGCTCGATCCCTCTGGACATCGAGGCGACCGTCCGGCAGGGCGACGGCGGGCTCACGGTCGTCCGAGGGCAGGCGGAGGTCGCGACGGCGCCCGGTGACGTGGTGAGCGTCCGGCTGGAGCCGGTGGACCCACCGGCGTCGCCGCCGGCACCTGTCGCCGTCCGTGAGGCCGACTGGGTCGTCGTCGGTCCCGGATCGTGGTTCACGAGCGTGATCCCCAACCTGCTGGTGCCCGAGCTGTCTCGCGCCCTCCACGAGACGTCCGCACAGCGGATGCTCGTCCTCAACCTCGAGGCGCAACCGGGGGAGACCGAGGGCTTCTCGCCCGAGCGCCACCTCGAGGTGATCGCCGAGCACGCGCCTCGTCTGGGAGTCGACGTCGTGCTCGCCGACCGCGACGCGGTGGCGGACGAGCCCAGCCTCCGTGCCGCGGCCGACGACCTCGGTGCGGAGCTGGTCCTCGACCGGCTGGCGCGTGACGACGGGTCGGCGCGCCACGACCCGCTGCGTCTCGCGGCGGCGTACGACCGCATCATGCGGGTCACCTAGTGACAGTTCTCAGCAGCACGTCGCGCGGGGCGTGGACCATCGGCCGGGAGGCTCCGCGACGAGCGCCCGAACCCCCCTCCAGGTGGGCACGAACGCCCAGCGGCGCGCGTACAGTGGCGCAGGAGGATCCACGTCTGGGCCGGCGAGGACAATCAAGAGGAGTACGCGCATGGCGATGACCACGCAGGTGAAGTCTGAGCTGTCGAGCACAACGGTCACCAAGGCGTGCTGCCGCAAGGCCGAGGTGTCCTCGCTGCTGCGGTTCGGTGGCGGGTTGCACCTGGTCGCGGGCGCGATCGTGGTCGAGGCCGAGATCGATACCGGCGCTGCCGCGCGGCGGCTGCGCAACGACATCGCCGACGTCTACGGGCACGCCAGCGAGGTGCAGGTGCTCCAGGGTGCTGGCATCCGCAAGGGCACCCGGTGGGTCGTCCGCGTCGCGCGCGACGGTGCCGCCCTGGCACGTCAGACCGGACTGCTCGATGCCGCCAACCGCCCGGTCCGCGGCCTGCCTCCGCAGGTGGTCTCGGGCGCGACCTGTGACGCGGTCGCTGCCTGGCGTGGCGCGTTCCTCGCTCGTGGGTCCTTGACGGAGCCTGGCCGGTCCTCGGCGCTCGAGGTGACGTGCCCAGGCCCCGAGGCTGCTCTCGCGCTGGTGGGTGCGGCCCGCCGGCTGGGCATCCAGGGCAAGGCACGCGAGGTCCGGGGAGTCGATCGTGTCGTCATCCGCGACGGCGAGGCCATCGGCGCCTTGCTGACCCGGCTGGGTGCCCACGAGTCCCTGCTCGCCTGGGAGGAGCGCCGGATGCGCCGCGAGGTGCGGGCGACGGCCAACCGCCTCGCCAACTTCGACGACGCCAACCTGCGCCGCTCGGCGCGCGCCGCGGTCGCCGCCGGCGCACGCGTGGAGCGGGCGCTGGAGATCCTCGGGGACGACGTGCCCGACCACCTCGGCACCGCCGGCCAGTTGCGCGTCGAGCACAAGCAGGCGAGCCTGGAGGAGCTGGGCCAGCTTCACGACCCGGCACTGACGAAGGACGCGATCGCGGGCCGGATCCGGCGGTTGCTGGCTATGGCAGACAAGCGGGCGGCGGACCTCGGCATTCCCGACACCGAGGCCTGTCTGACCGACGACATGCTGGCCGACGGCGCCTGATCCACGGCCCCGAAGCCGTGTGCGCGGGCGTCCGGACCCCGCGATAGGGTCGTGGTGATCGTCAGATCCAGTGCCTGATGAGTGATCCTCGAAGGAGAAGCGTCGTGACCGTGCGCGTAGGTATCAACGGATTCGGCCGGATCGGCCGCAACTTCTACCGGGCCGCCTTGGCCTCGGGGGCTGACTTCGAGGTCGTCGCCGTCAACGACCTGACCGACAACAAGAGCCTCGCAACCCTCCTCAAGTACGACTCGATCCTCGGTCGGCTCCCGGAGGACGTCTCGTACGACGAGAGCTCCATCACCGTCGGCGGCCGCACCATCAAGGCGTTCGAGGAGCGCGACCCGTCGGCGCTGCCGTGGGGCGACCTCGGTGTCGACATCGTGATCGAGTCGACCGGCTTCTTCACCGACGCCACCAAGGCCAAGGCCCACATCGACGCCGGCGCCAAGAAGGTCCTGATCTCGGCACCCGCCAAGAACGAGGACCTGACGGTCGTGATGGGCGTCAACGAGAACCTGTACGACCCCGCGTCGCACCACATCATCTCCAACGCCTCGTGCACGACCAACTGCCTCGCGCCGATGGCCAAGGCGCTCAACGACGGCCTGGGCATCGTGCGTGGCCTCATGACGACGATCCACGCCTACACGCAGGACCAGAACCTCCAGGACGGCCCACACAAGGACCTCCGTCGTGCTCGTGCGGCAGCCATCAACATCGTCCCGACCTCCACGGGTGCCGCGAAGGCCGTCAGCCTCGTGCTCCCCGAGCTCAAGGGCAAGCTCGACGGCTACGCGCTCCGCGTCCCCGTCCCGACCGGGTCGGCGACCGATCTGACGTTCACCGCGCCCCGCGAGACCTCGGTCGAGGAGGTCAACGCCGTCGTCAAGGCGGCCGCCGAGGGTCCGCTGAAGGGCTACCTCGTCTACACCGAGGACCCGATCGTGTCGACCGACATCGTCACCGATCCGGCCTCGTGCATCTTCGACTCGGGCCTGACCAAGGTGATCGGCGACCAGGTCAAGGTTGTCGGCTGGTACGACAACGAGTGGGGCTACTCCAACCGCCTCGTCGACCTCACCTCGTACGTCGGTCAGTCGCTCTGAGCGTCTCGCCGACCAGAACCGATCCGAGCAACGTCTCCCCGGGGAGCACAGTGAAGACCATCGACGACCTTGGCGACCTGCGCGGCAAGCGCGTGCTGGTCCGCAGCGATCTCAACGTGCCGCTCGACGGCACCACGATCACCGACGACGGGCGTGTCCGCGCGAGCGTGCCGACGATCCGGCGTCTCGCCGACGCCGGTGCGAAGGTCGTCGTCATGGCGCACCTCGGCCGTCCCAAGGGCAAGGCCGACCCGGCCTACTCCTTGGAGCCGGTCGCGCTGCGGCTCGCCGAGCTCCTCGGCCAGGACGTGACGTTCGCCGGCGACACCGTCGGCGCCTCGGCGCACGAGGTGGTCGCCGGTCTCGGTGACGGTCAGGTGGCGGTCCTCGAGAACGTCCGCTTCAACCCCGGCGAGACCAGCAAGGACGACGCCGAGCGGGGTGCGTTCGCCGACGAGCTCGCCCAGCTCGGCGACGCGTTCGTCTCCGACGGCTTCGGCGTGGTGCACCGCAAGCAGGCCAGCGTCTACGACATCGCGCAGCGGCTCCCGTCGGCGGCGGGCGGCCTCGTGCTCGCCGAGGTCGACGTGCTCAGCCGGCTCACCGAGGACCCCGCGCGCCCCTACGCGGTCGTCCTGGGAGGGTCCAAGGTCTCGGACAAGCTCGGCGTGATCGACAACCTGATCGACAAGGCCGACGCGCTCCTCATCGGCGGCGGGATGGTCTTCACCTTCCTGGCGGCCAAGGGCTACGGCGTGGGTGCCTCGCTGCTCGAGGCCGACCAGATCGACACGGTCAAGGACTACCTCGCCCGCGCCGCAGAGAAGGGGGTCGAGATCGTGCTCCCGACGGACATCGTGGTGGCGCCCGAGTTCTCGGCCGACGCGCCTCCGACGACGGTCGCCGCCGACGCGATGCCGTCCGACCAGATGGGGCTCGACATCGGGCCTGAGTCGAGCGAGGCGTTCGCGCGGCAGATCCGCGGATCTCGCACCGTCTTCTGGAACGGTCCGATGGGCGTGTTCGAGTTCCCCGCGTTCGCTGCGGGCACCCAGGCGATCGCCGGAGCCCTCACCGAGGTCGACGGGCTCTCCGTCGTCGGTGGTGGCGACTCGGCCGCCGCCGTGCGGCGCCTGGGCTTCCGCGACGAGCAGTTCGGTCACATCTCGACCGGTGGCGGCGCGTCCCTCGAGTTCCTCGAGGGCCGCGACCTCCCCGGCCTGCAGGTCCTGGAGGGCTGACGACGATGGCGCACAAGCGCACCCCGCTGATCGCGGGGAACTGGAAGATGAACCTCAACCACCAGGAGGCTGTCGTCCTGGTGCAGAAGCTCGCCTGGGTGCTCCAGGACAAGAAGCACGACTACGACAAGGCGGAGGTGGCCGTCGTCCCGCCGTTCACCGATCTGCGGAGCGTTCAGACGATCGTCGACGGCGACCGCATGAAGATCCGCTACGGCGCGCAGGACGTGTCGGTTCACGACGCCGGCGCCTACACGGGTGAGATCTCGGCCGGGATGCTGGCCAAGCTCGGCTGCTCCTACGTCGTCGTCGGACACTCCGAGCGGCGCCAGCACCACGGCGAGGACGACGCCACGGTCGCCGCGAAGGCGCTCAAGACCCTCGACGCCGGCATGACGCCCATCGTCTGCGTGGGTGAGGGTCTCGACGTCCGCAAGGAGGGCACCCACGTCGCCCACAGCACCTCGCAGGTCGAGGGCTCCCTCGCCGGACTGTCGCCCGACCAGGTCGCCGAGTCCGTCATCGCCTACGAGCCGGTCTGGGCCATCGGCACCGGCGAGGTGGCGACCCCCGAGGACGCCCAGGAGGTCTGCGCCGCGATCCGCGAGCAGGTAGCCAAGACGTGGTCTTCGCAGGCTGCCGAGCGGGTGCGTATCCTGTACGGAGGATCGGTGAAGGCCGCGAACGCGCCTGCGATCATGGCGCAGTCCGACGTGGACGGCGCTCTGGTCGGGGGAGCCAGCCTCCAAGCGGAGGAGTTCGCCGGCATCTGCCGGTTCTACGACCTCCCCGACCTGTCGGGCGTGGCCTGATCCACGACCGACCGTACGCCGCGACCAAAGGACGATCCTCGTGATCCTCACCTTCTCGATCCTGCTCATCCTGTCGAGCGTGCTGCTCATCGTCCTCGTGCTCATGCACAAGGGACGTGGCGGCGGCCTCTCCGACATGTTCGGTGGCGGAGTCTCGAGCAGCCTCGGCGGTTCGTCGGTGGCCGAGCGCAACCTCGACCGCATCACGGTCGGCACCGCGGTGATCTGGGGCATCTGCTGCGTGGCACTCGGTCTGCTCTTCACCTACAGCTGATCGCGCCACTTTTCTGATCGCGGCATCTCGACCCGGGGTGCTGAGCCGTTTACACTTCTGATCGACCCGGCGTGCGCCGGTGGCGATGACTGCGACGAGGGGCGAGGAGTCCACAGGTGTCAGGCGGTGCCATTCGAGGTAGTCGGGTCGGTTCAGGCCCGATGGGGGAGGCCGAGCGCGGGGACACCGCGCCACGCCGGGCGATCTCCTACTTCTGTTCCAACACCCATACGACGGTTCTGAGCTTTGCGATGGAGGCCGCGGTTCCCGATTCGTGGGACTGCCCGCGATGCGGCCTCCCGGCCAGCCAGGACCACGAGAACCCTCCGACGGCTCCCAAGATCGAGCCGTACAAGACGCACCTCGCCTACGTGAAGGAGCGTCGGAGCGACGACGAGGCAGAGCAGATCCTGACCGAGGCTGTGGAGACTCTGCGCGCCCGTCGTGCGCGCGGCGAGGTCATCTACTGAGCGTGGCTTGAGGGGGC
>NZ_JARBCJ010000015.1:0-29988 GCF_028803055.1 Mumia sp. | reverse complement strand
CGACGCGCGGGCCTCCTGGGACACCCGACCCGTCATCCTCTGCGAGATCGGCTGGGGCACCGTCCACCCACCGTGGGACAAGGAGCTCGAGGCCTTCGACATGCTGACATCGCTCGGCTACCGGACCGTCGGCGTCGATGGTTCCCCCGTCGACGTGCGCGAGCTCACCAAGACGACCGACGTGCTCTTCCTG
Organism: Mumia sp.; assembly: GCF_028803055.1. Taxonomy (NCBI): domain Bacteria; kingdom Bacillati; phylum Actinomycetota; class Actinomycetes; order Propionibacteriales; family Nocardioidaceae; genus Mumia; species Mumia sp. The sequence continues at coordinate 29,795 of NZ_JARBCJ010000015.1, read as the reverse complement.
CCCGATCATGTCCCTGCGTCGTCGGCAGACCCGCTGTCCCGAGCCGCGCTGCGCTGAGAGCAGGCCGCTCAGACGCCGACGGCGGTGAGTCCGGTCCCACGCCGTGATGCGCGTGGGACCGGGCTCACCGCCGGTCGGGACGTACGAGGGTCAGCGCGCAGCGGTGCCCTCGGTGTAGTCGTCGTCGCCGCTCTTGACCCAGGCCATGAGCTTGCGCAGCTCGCGGCCGGTGCCCTCGATCGGGTGCTCCTCGCCCTCGGCGCGCAGCTTCTTGAACTCCGCCGCACCGGCGTCCTGGTCGGCGATGAAGCGCTCGGCGAACGCGCCGTTCTGGATGTCGGCGAGGACCGCCTGCATGTTCTCCTTGACGCGCGCGTCGACGACCCGCGGACCGGAGACGTAGTCGCCGTACTCGGCCGTGTCGGAGACCGACCAGCGCTGCTTGGCGATGCCACCCTCGTACATGAGGTCGACGATCAGCTTGAGCTCGTGCAGGCACTCGAAGTAGGCGACCTCGGGCTGGTAGCCGGCCTCGGTCAGGGTCTCGAAGCCCGCCTGGACCAGTGCGGAGACGCCGCCGCAGAGGACCGCCTGCTCACCGAACAGGTCGGTCTCGGTCTCCTCGGTGAACGTCGTCTTGATGCCGCCGGCACGCAGGCCGCCGATGGCCTTGGCGTAGGAGAGGACCAGGGGCCACGCGTTGCCGGTGGCATCCTGCTCGACGGCGACGAGCACGGGGACGCCACGGCCCTCGACGTACTCGCGGCGGACGAGGTGACCCGGGCCCTTGGGCGCGATCATGCCGACGTCGACACCGGCCGGCGGCTTGACGTAGCCGTAGCGGATGTTGAAGCCGTGCCCGAAGATCAGGGCGTCGCCGTCGTTGAGGTTCGGCTCGATCGCCTCGGTGTAGAGGCTGCGCTGCGCCGGGTCGGGCGCGAGCACGACGATGACGTCGGCCTCGGCGCACGCCTCGGCCGGGGTGAGCACCCGAAGGCCCTCGTTCTCGGCCTTCTCACGGCTCTTCGAGCCCTCGGGGAGTCCGACGCGGACGTCGACGCCGGAGTCGCGCAGGGACAGCGCGTGGGCGTGGCCCTGGCTGCCGTAGCCGAGGACGGCCACGCTGCGGCCCTGGATGACGCTCAGGTCGGCGTCGTCGTCGTAGAACAGCTCAGGCACGGGGTTGCTCCTTCTCGTGGTGCCGTGTGGCACCGGGTGGTGCCGCTCGGATCAGACGTACGGCCCCTATCGACCGTACGCTCAGGCGGTCTGGGTGGACGCGCCGGGGACCGCCCGCAGGGTGCGGTCGGTGATCGACCGTCCTCCGCGACCGATCGCGACGCGTCCGGACTGGGCGATCTCGCGGATGCCGAAGGGCTCGAGCACCTTCAGCATCGCGTCGAGCTTGCCGGGGTCTCCGGTCGCTTCGATGGTCACCGCGTCGACGCCGACGTCGACGACCTTCGCCCGGAACAGCTGGACGGTCTCCAAGACCTGTCCGCGCGTCCGTGAGTCGGCGCGGACCTTGATCAGCATGAGCTCACGCTCGACCGAGGTGGTGGGCTCGAGCTCGACGATCTTGAGGACGTTGACGAGCTTGTTCAGCTGCTTGGTGACCTGCTCCAGAGGCAGCTCGTCGACGTTGACCACGATCGTCATCCGCGAGATCTCGGGGATCTCGGTCGGCCCGACCGCGAGCGAGTCGATGTTGAAGCCGCGGCGCATGAAGAGGCTCGCGACGCGGGCGAGCACACCAGGGGTGTTCTCGACCAGGACGGACAGGGTGTGCTGGCTCATCACAGTTCCTCGTCACCGAACTCGGGCGCCATGTCGCGCGCGATCTGGATCATGTCGTTGCTGACTCCGGCCGGGACCATCGGCCACACCATCGCGTCGCGGTGCACGACGAAGTCGATGACGACCGGCGCGTCGGTGATGGACATCGCCTTCTCGATCACCGCGTCGAGGTCCTCGGCCTTCTCGCACCGCAGCCCGACGCAGCCGTAGGCGTCGGCGAGCTTGACGAAGTCGGGGATGCGGGCCTCGTCGGCGCCGGTCTGCAGGTCGGTGTTGGAGTAGCGGCCATCGTAGAAGAGCGTCTGCCACTGCCGGACCATGCCGAGCGACGAGTTGTTGATGACGGCGACCTTGATCGGGATGCCCTCGAGCGCGCACGTCGCGAGCTCCTGGTTGGTCATCTGGAAGCAGCCGTCGCCGTCGATGGCCCACACCACCTCACCGGCGCGGGCGACCTGCGCTCCCATGGCGGCAGGGACGGAGAAGCCCATCGTGCCCATGCCGCCGGAGTTGATCCAGCGGGCGGGGCGCTCGTGCTCGATGAAGTTGGCAGCCCACATCTGGTGCTGTCCCACGCCGGAGGTGTAGGTCGCGCCGGGGCCGGCGATCTGGCCGATGCGCTGGATCACCCGTTGCGGCGACAGCGACCCGTCGTCCGGCTCCTCGTACCCGAGCGGGTAGCGGGCGGAGAGCGCCTGCATCTGCCCGCGCCACGGGGTGTAGTCGGCGGGGTGCTCGGCGTACTCGGCCTGCAGCGCGACGACCAGGTCGGCGATCACCTCACGGCAGTCTCCGACGATCGGCACGTCGGCGGTGCGGTTCTTGGAGATCTCAGCCGGGTCGATGTCGGCGTGGATGACCTTGGAGCCGGGCGCGAACGACTCCAGGTGCCCGGTCACCCGGTCGTCGAAGCGCGCACCCAGCGAGATGAGCAGGTCGCTCTTCTGGAGCGCACCGACGGCCGCCACCGTGCCGTGCATGCCCGGCATCCCGAGGTGGAGGGGGTGGCTGTCGGGGAACGCGCCGCGCGCCATCAGCGTCGTGACGACAGGGATGCCGGTCATCTCGGCGAGGACCTTGAGCTCGGTCGAGGCGTTGGCCTTCACGACGCCGCCGCCGACATAGAGGACCGGGCGCTCGGCCGCCGCGATGAGACGCGCCGCCTCACGGACCTGCTTGTTGTGCGGCCTGCTGGTCGGCCGGTAGCCCGGGAGGTGCAGCTCGGTCGGCCATGCGAAGGTCGTCGCGGACTGCAGCGCGTCCTTGGAGATGTCGACCAGCACCGGCCCGGGTCGGCCGGTGGACGCGATGTGGAACGCCTCGGCGATCGCTCGCGGGATCTCCGCGGCATCGGTCACGAGATAGCTGTGCTTGGTGATCGGCATCGTGATGCCGCGGATGTCGGCCTCCTGGAACGCGTCCGTGCCGATCGCGCGGCTCGCGACCTGCCCGGTCACGGCGACCATCGGGACCGAGTCCATGTAGGCGTCGGCGATCGCGGTCACGAGGTTGGTCGCCCCAGGGCCGGACGTCGCCATGCAGACACCGACCTTGCCGCTGGCCACCGCGTAGCCCTGAGCCGCATGACCGGCGCCCTGCTCGTGACGGACGAGGATGTGGCGGACCTTCTGCGAGTCCATCAACGGGTCGTACGCCGGAAGGATCGCGCCGCCCGGGATCCCGAAGACGACCTCGACCCCGGCGTGCTCCAGTGCCAGGACGAGGCTCTGGGCCCCGGTGACCTGCTCGCTCATCGCTGTCCCTTCGTACGGACCGGTCTCGCCGGCGTGTGGTGGGCGGCTGCCCTCGTGCTGGGGTCTTCTCGGACGGTCTGGTGGCAACAAAAAACCCCTCGGCCCGAGCGGGCATTCGAGGGGTGACGCGGAACCGTTGCCGGTCGCGCGTCAGTGGGGTACGAGAAGGAGGTTGCGCACGAGACAAGAGTGCGCGACGGGCCCCCGAGGGTCAAGCCAGCATCACTCGCGTCTCGCATCCTGAGATGTCCGTCCCACATGACGGCGTGCGCCCCTCCTCACGCTCAGCCCAGGACCGCCCCGTCCGCTGCCGAGCCGACGAGCTTGGCGTACTTCGAGAGCACGCCGCGCGGCGGCACGACGGGCAGCTTCGGCGTCCATCCGACCTTGCGCGCCTCGAGCTCGTCGGCGTCGATCTCCACGTCGAGGCGACGGTTCGCCACGTCGAGCGTGATGGGGTCTCCGTCGCGCACGAACGCGATCGGGCCGCCGTCGACGGCCTCCGGCGCGACGTGCCCGACGCAGAGCCCGGTGGTCCCGCCCGAGAAGCGGCCGTCGGTGAGGAGCAGGACGTCCTTGCCGAGACCCGCGCCCTTGATCGCCCCGGTGATGGCGAGCATCTCCCGCATGCCGGGGCCGCCCTTGGGCCCCTCGTAGCGGATCACGACGACGTCGCCGGCACCGATGGTGTCGTCGGCGAGCGCGGCCATCGCGGCCTGCTCACCGTCGAAGACCCGCGCCGTACCGCTGAAGACGCTCTCGTCGAACCCGGCGCTCTTGACGACTGCTCCCTGCGGGGCGAGCGTGCCCTCGAGGATCGTGAGTCCACCGGTCGCGTGGATCGGGTCGTCGAGGCGGCGGATGACGTCGCCGTCGACGGGCTGCACGAGCTCCGCGAGGTTCTCCGCCATCGTCTTGCCCGTCACCGTGAGGGTGTCGCCGTTCATCAGACCGGCGTCGAGCAGCGCCTTCATGACGACCGGGATGCCGCCGACCTTGTCGACGTCGTTCATCACGTAGCGGCCGAAGGGCTTGAGGTCACCGAGGTGCGGCACCTTCTCACCCACCCGCACGAAGTCGTCCAGCGTGAGGTCGACCTCGGCCTCGCGGGCGATCGCCAGCAGGTGGAGGACGGCGTTGGTCGAGCCCCCGAGCGCCATCACGACCGCGATCGCGTTCTCGAACGCCGGCTTGGTCAGGATCTGCCGGGCCGTGATGCCACGACGGAGCAGGTTGACCACGGCCTCGCCGGAGCGGTGCGCGAAGCCGTCGCGTCGACGGTCGACCGCCGGCGGGGCGGCCGAGCCGGGCAGCGACATGCCGAGAGCCTCGGCGACCGAGGCCATCGTGTTGGCGGTGTACATGCCGCCGCAGGCCCCCTCCCCCGGACAGATCGCGCGCTCGATGCGGTCGACCTCGTCACGCGAGATCATGCCCTTCAGGCAGGCGCCGACGGCCTCGAAGGCGTCGATGATGGTGACGTCCTTGCCGTCGACCTGCCCCGGCATCGTCGAGCCGGCATAGAGGAACACGCTCGACAGGTCGAGCCGCGCCGCGGCCATCAGCATGCCGGGCAGGCTCTTGTCGCAGCCGGCGAGGAGCACCGACCCGTCGAGCCGCTCGGCCATCATGACGGTCTCGACGGAGTCGGCGATGACCTCGCGCGACACCAGCGAGTAGTGCATGCCCTCGTGACCCATGGAGATCCCGTCGGAGACGGAGATCGTGCCGAACTCGAGGGGGTAGCCGCCCGCCGCGTGGACGCCGTTCTTCACTGCTCCGGCGAGACGGTCCAGCGAGAGGTTGCAGGGCGTGATCTCGTTCCAGCTGGAGGCGACGCCGATCTGCGGCTTCTGCCAGTCGTCGTCTCCCATGCCGACGGCACGGAGCATGCCGCGGGACGCGGTGCTCTCCAGTCCGTCGGTCACGTCACGACTGCGGGGCTTGATGTCGGGGGTCTCGGACGCCATAGCTCAAGATTACGGCGGACGAGGCGGGGTCCGGACGACGGTCCCGGGGGCTGGGACTCAGCGGCCGGGCGGGAGCACGTACGGGGCGAAGGCGAGGTAGGCGCAGGTGACCGCCCAGATCACACTGGTCATCGTCCCGATGATGAAGCGCTCGGCCGTCCCCGTCGTCTCGCCCCGAACCCCGGTCGCCGTGCCCATCTTGAGCTCCGGATAGCGGCCCAGTCCTTTGACGGCGAGCACGATGGCGACGCCCTCGGGCCACCGGGCCGCGAGCGAGCCGAAGACGGCGAGCCGCTCGAGCGCCCCGATCCACACCCCGCCGCGCAGGATGTCGGCCGCGGCGCTCATCGTCTGGCCGTGCGTGGTCGCCGGTGAGCGCGAGGAGTCGATGGTGTCGAAGACGGCGGAGGTCACCACACCGCCCCCGGCGACCGCCAGGACCATCGCGAAGAGGATCAGGATGTCGTGCTGGACACCGGTGACGGGCTCTCCGAAGATGCTCGCGACGACGGCGAGCGCGACCGCGAGACCGAGCACTGCGCCGACCACCTGGCGTCCGGGCTCGCTCTGGACGAAGGCCCATCCGACCAGCGCCAGGCAGGCGGCAGCGACCACCAGCACGTAGGTCGTCATCGGCCTCGCTCCTCAGTGATTCTTCTGCTCCGGGTCGCAGGCTGCCAGGAGGTGCGCGGCGAGCGTACGGCCTCGGCGCTCCTCGGTCCAGCCCGCGACGGCGAGGCGGCTGCTCATCGCCTGCGCCGTGATCCCCAGCCCTGCCGCCGCGGACCGCTGGGTCCCGCCGTCCGCCATCGCATCGACCGCCTCCCACCCGGCGTCGGTACGCCGGGACAGCAGGCCGGCGAGCAGCCACAACGCAGTCTCGGCATCCTCCGCCGGACCGGTGTCCTCGGCGCGGACGCACACGGGCTGCGGCTCGGACTTGGCACGCTCGACGGCCTCTCTCGCGTACACGTAGGCAGGGCCGCGCCCGGCCCGGGTCGTGTCGGGGAGCGGCCCTTCGACCACGCCGGCCCCGATCCCGATCCACCACCGGCGCTCGCGCAGGGCGTGCACGACGAGATCGGCGACCTGTCTCGGATCCTCCACCAGGCCCTGGACCTCGTCGCCGGCGGTGCGCTCGAAGGGGCGTACGGGATCGGCGATGCCCGCGAGGGTGACGAGGAGCTCGGGCACGGCGTCACGGTCTCGGCGGCTTCGCCGCTGGTCGAGCGTCATGACATACACGACGGCCCTCCATCAAGGTTGCAGAGTGGATCCTTAGAGATCAAGCCTGCATCTTTGATTGTATGATGTCAAGCGGTCAGGGTTGATGATCGCTCTGCACGTCACCTCAGACCATGGCCGCACGCACGCACATCACGTCGGGAAGGTGCGAGGCGACCTCCGCCCAGGTCTCCCCCTCGTCGGCGCTGGCGAACACACTGCCGTCGCGCCCACCGAGATAGAGGCCTGCCGGCAGTCCGTACGCCGGCGCGTCATCGGCCCGGAAGGCGTCACGCATCACGGCCGCGTAGTAGGGGTCGGGCAGACCCTTGCCGAGATCGCGCCAGGTCTCCCCCGCGTCGTCGGAGCGCCACACCCGCGCCTGCGCCCCCGGCGGCATCCGGTCGGAGTCGGCGACCAGAGGGAACACGTACACGGTGTCGGGCTGGGCGGGGTGCACCACGATCGGGAAACCGAAGTCGCTCGGCAGCCCGTCAGCGATCGACGTCCACGAGTCACCGCCGTCGTCGGACCGGTAGACACCGTGATGGTTCTGGGCGTACATCCGCTCCGGCCGGTCGGGGTGCGAGGCGACCTTGTGCACGCACTGCCCGAACTCCGGCCAGGGGTCGGGGAAGAAGTAGGCCTTGATGCCGACGTTGTGCGGGTCCCAGCTCGTCCCCCCGTCCTCCGTGCGATAGACACCGCCCGTCGACATCGCGACGGTGACGCGCGCCGGGTCGACCGGGTCGGGCACCACGGTGTGGACGGCCTGACCGCCGAAGCCGGCGTCCCACTCCGTCCGGTGAGGGTGGTCCCAGAGTCCGCGCACGAACGAGAAGGTCTCGCCGCGGTCGGTCGACCGGAACAGCGCGGAGGGCTGGGTCCCGGCCCACACCTCGTCGGTCTCGGTGCCCGGCGTCAGCTGCCAGACCTGCTCCAGAGCGACCCCCGCGTCCTCGGGGAAGCGGATGCCACCGCCGGGGGTCTCCGACCACGTCTCGCCGAGGTCGTCGGACCAGGTGACCTGAGGACCCCAGTGCTCGCTCATCGTCCCGACCAGCAGGCGTGGCGCCTCCCTGCGGGTGTCGATGCACGTCGCGTAGACCGCGTTCATCCCGAACAGCGGCCCACGCAGCTCCCACCTCGAGCGGTCGTCCGAACGACCGATCCACAGTCCTTTGCGCGTGCCGATCAGCAGCATGGCCTCCATGACGTCCACCAGGTCTTCTCGCTCGACGTGCTCACCAGTGTTCCTAATTGGAATACTGGCTACGCTAAGGACGTGCCGAGCGCCCTGTCAACGACCTCGTACGCTCTCCTCGGTCTGCTCACGCTCGACCCGCACGACGCCGCGGGGCTTACCGGCTACGAGCTCAAGCAGCGCTGCGACCAGACGCTGCGCTACTACTGGGTCTCCCCTGCCACCAGCCAGGTCTACACCGAGCTGGCACGGCTCGCGCAGAACGGGCTGGTCGAGGTCGCCGACGCCCCGAACGGACGGCGGAGCACCCGCCGGTACGCGGTCTCGGAGGCCGGCAGGACCCACCTCCTGGAGTGGCTCGAGTCCTCCGAGCCGGCGTTCCCGGTCCTCAAGCACCCGGTGGCGTTACGCCTGATGTTTGCCCACATGGTCTCGACGGAGCACGTCCAGCGATGGCTGGACGTCTACATCGCCCAGCTCGAGGAGCGCACCGCCGAGCTCCGTGGCGTCCGCGAGATGCTCGGTGACGACCCCCGCCTGAGGTCGCCGGCGACCGTCGCCGACTGGGGGCTCGCCTACTTCGCGAGCGAGCGCGCCATCGCCGAGGACCTCCGCGAGGTCGGAGGGGACGTCCAGGGCTGAAGCACGGGTCGCGTACCGTCAGGTCGGCTGTTCCACCTCACGAAGGGATCCCCGTGGCTCGCATCGCCCTCGCCAGCTCCGCGTCCGACGTCGACGACGCCGAGGTCACGCTGCTGAGCGACGCGCTCGGCGCCGACGGCCACGACGTCGCCGTCGAGGTGTGGGACGACGACGCCGTCGACTGGCATGCCTACGCGCTCACCGTCGTGCGCTCGACCTGGGACTACACCCCGCGTCGCGAGGCGTTCCTCGAGTGGGCCCGGCGGGTGCCGCGACTGCGCAACCGGGCGGAGGTGATCGCCTGGAACACCCACAAGACCTACCTTCGCGACCTCGCCCAGGCCGGCTGCCCCGTGATCCCGACCGCCTGGGACGTCACCGACGAGGAGACGCTCGTCGCCCACGCCGATGCCTGGGCGATCCCGGTCGACGAGACCGAGTGGGTCGTCAAGCCTGCCGTCTCGGCGAGCTCGCGCGACACCGCGCGCTGGTCGGACGTCGACGACGCGCTGGCCCACAGCCGGTCGCTCGTGGAGGCGGGCCGTACGGCGATGCTCCAGCCCTACATCGCCTCGGTGGACGACGAGGGTGAGACCGCGCTCCTCTTCGTCGGCGGCGAGCTCTCGCACGCCGTCGTCAAGGGCGCGATGCTCCGCCGAGGCGAGGGGGTGCGTCACGATCGTGACGCGCGCGAGAGCATCACGCCGACCACCGCCACCGACGCACAGCTCGCCGTCGCCGCGCAGGCGCTCCGGGCGGCCACCCAGGCGCTCGGCGGCGGCCCCGACCTGCTGTACGCGCGGGTGGACGTCGTCACCGGTCGGGACGGGGCCCCGCAGCTGCTCGAGCTGGAGCTGACCGAGCCGTCGCTGTTCCTTCCGTCGGTCGACGGGGCCGCCGAGCGGTTCGCGGCGGCGATCACCTCGACGGTGAACTCTTTGGGACGCGTCTAGAGTCGACGCATGGGCGTACGCGACCGGCTCGGGCACGAGCTGTTCGCCCGCGGTGCGGGCGACGACGGGGCGCGTCGTCGCGTGCGCATCCATGGCGCCGACGGTCCCCGTCGGTTCGGACCGGACGACCCGATCCAGCGTGTGCACGGGGACGCCTCGATGTTCGTGGGAGGCATCCGTGCCCTCCTCCTCCAGTCGCTCCACCCGCTCGCGATGGCGGCCGTGGACCAGCACTCCGGCTTCCGCGGCGACCCGTGGGGGCGCCTCCAGCGGACGAGCGGCTTCCTCGCCGAGACCACCTTCGGCACGGTGGAGACCTCGGAGCGGGCCGTACGCATCGTCCGGGCCATCCATCGACGGGTGCGCGGGACGGCACCGGACGGACGGCCGTACGCCGCCGACGACCCCCATCTGCTGACCTGGGTGCACGTCGCCGAGGTGGACAGCTTCCTGCGGGCGCACGACCGGTACGGAGGATCGCCGCTCTCTCCGGACGAGCGCGACCTCTACGTCGCGCAGGCGGCCGAGGTCGCGCGGGCCCTGGGAGCCGACGATCCGCCCACCGACACCGCCGGGCTGGCCGACCGGCTCCACGCCTTCCGGCCCGAGCTCGCCTCCACCGCCGCCGCGCGGGAAGCCGCGCGCTTCCTGCTGCTGACTCCGCCGGTGCCGTGGGCGCTGCGACCGGGCTACGCCGCACTGTCGGGCGCCGCGGTCGGTCTGCTCCCCCGCTGGGCTCGCAGGCCGCTACGGCTGCCGTGGCTCCCCGTCACCGAGACGCTCGCCTTCCGAACGGCCGGGTCGGCGGCGACGAAGACCATCAGATGGGCGATGCAGCCGGGACCGCCGAACGCGGTCAGCGGTGGAGCCGGACCTGGTTGAGCAGGTCCTCACCGGCCGCGAACCGCTGGAGCTGATCTCTGACCAGCGCGAGGATCCGGGGTCGCATCGCCGAGGTCCCGCCCGCGACGTGCGGCGTCAGGAGGAGGTTGGGCGCTTTCCACAGCGGGTGGTCGGCCGGCAGCGGCTCGGGGTCGGTCACGTCGAGCGCCGCGCGCAGGCGTCCGTCCTCGAGCTGGGCGAGCAGCGCCTCGGTGTCGACCACGGGGCCCCGTGCGAGGTTGACCAGCAGCGCACCGTCGCGCATCGCGGCGAGGAACTCCGCGTCGACCAGGTGACGGGTGGCGTCGGTCAACGGCGTGAGGACGACGACCACGTCGGCCGTCGGCAGCAGCTCGGAGAGCTCCGAGGAGGCGTGCACCCCTTCGCGTGCGTGCCCGGCCACGCGGACGATCTCGACCTCGAAGCCGGCGAGCCGGCGTTCGAGAGCGTGACCGATGCTCCCGTAGCCCACGATCATCACGGTCTTGTCCGCCAGGGAGTCCCACCACCGGTACGGCAGCCAGTGCTGCTCGTCCTGTGCCCGAACGAAGGCGGGGATGCCGCGCAGGGACGCGATGATTGCGCCGACCCCGAGCTCGGCGGTCGCCGCGTCGTGGACGCCGCGCGCGTTGCACAGGGTGACGCCGTCCGGGATCTGCGCCGCGATGCCGTCGGTGCCGGCCGACTGCGCCTGGATGACGCGAAGCCGAGGCATCCTCGCCGCGATCTCGCCGACGGAGAACGACAGGTCGTACGGGAGCACCCACATCTCCGCCTCAGCCAGGACGTCGTCCGGGGGGAGGTTCGACGCATCTCCCGAGAACGGCACGACGGTCAGCCCTTCGGGCGCCGACAGCTCGTCGGCGCCGAACGGCGTCACCACCACGGTCATCGCCGTCAGCCGAGCTTGCTGAGGATCAGCTCGCGGACCCTGCCTGCGTCCGCCTGACCCCGCATCTCCTTCATGACGGCACCGATGAGCGCACCCGCGGCCGCGACCTTGCCGTCACGGATCTTGGCGGCGACGTCGGGGTTGGCCTCGATCGCGCGGTCGACGGCCGCGGTGAGCGCGCCGTCGTCCGAGACGACCTCGAGTCCACGGGCCACCACGATCTCCTCCGGCGTGCCCTCGCCCGCGACGAGGCCGTCGAAGACCTGGCGTGCGAGCTTGTCGTTGATCCGCTTGGCGTCGACGAGCGCCTGCACCTCGGCGACGTGCGCCGGGGTGACACCGAGCCCGTCGATCGGCGTGCCCGTGTCGTTCGCACGACGCGCCAGCTCACCGAGCCACCACTTGCGGGCGGCCGTCGGGGTCGCGCCGGCGGCGACGGTCGCCTCGATGAGGTCGAGCGCACCCGCGCCCACGACGTCGCGCATCTCGAGGTCGGAGTATCCCCACTCCCCCTGCAGGCGCGCGCGGCGCTGTGCCGGCGGCTCGGGCAGGCTCGCGCGGAGCTCGTCGATCCACTCCTCCGAGGGGGCGACCGGGACCAGGTCGGGCTCGGGGAAGTAGCGGTAGTCCTCGGCGTCGGACTTCTCGCGACCGGACGTGGTGACGCCGGTGTCCTCGTGCCAGTGCCGGGTCTCCTGGACGATCTTCTGACCTGCGTCCAGGACGCCTGCGTGGCGCTCGACCTCGTAGCGCACCGCGCGCTCCACCGAGCGCAGGGAGTTGACGTTCTTGGTCTCCGACCGGGTGCCGAGCACGTCGGCGCCCTTGGGCATCAAGGACAGGTTGACGTCGCAGCGCATCGAGCCCTGCTCCATGCGTGCGTCGGAGACGCCGAGCGCCTTCACGAGCTCACGGAGGTGCGCCACGTACGCCCGCGCGACCTGCGGGGCGTACTTGCCGGTGCCGACGATCGGCTTGGTGACGATCTCGATCAGGGGGATGCCCGCACGGTTGTAGTCGACCAGCGAGTAGTCGGCACCGTGGATGCGCCCGGTGGCGCCGCCGACGTGCAGCGACTTGCCGGTGTCCTCCTCCATGTGGGCGCGCTCGATCTCGACACGGAAAGCCTGAGGGCCCTCGTCGGTCTCGATCGTCACCTCGGTCCAGCCCTCGAAGCAGATCGGCTCGTCGTACTGCGAGGTCTGGAAGTTCTTGGGCATGTCCGGGTAGAAGTAGTTCTTGCGTGCGAACCGCGACCACGGGGCGATCGAGCAGTTGAGCGCGAGCCCGATCCGGATGGCCGACTCGACCGCCTTGCCGTTGACGACCGGGAGCGCCCCAGGGAGCCCCAGGCACGTCGGGCACACCTGGGTGTTGGGCTCGGCGCCGAACACCGTCGAGCAACCGCAGAACATCTTGGACGCGGTGTTGAGCTCGACGTGGACCTCCAGCCCCATCACCGGGTCGTACGTCTCGAGCGCCTGGTCGAACGGGACCAGCTCCGTACGGGTGGCGGTCACTTGCTCTCCTCCTGGGGCGTCGCGGCGAGCTCGGGTGCGCGGCTCAGCAGCGGCGCTCCCCACTGCTCGAGCAGCAGCCGCTCGAGCGCGGCTCCGACGTTGTACAGACGGTCGTCGGCCATCGCAGGCGCGAGGACCTGCATGCCGACCGGCAGCCCGTCCTCGTCGGTGACGCCGACCGGCAGCGAGAGGCCCGGGATGCCGGCAAGGTTGGCCGGGATCGTGGCGACGTCCTGCAGGTACATCGACATCGGGTCGTCGAGCTTGCTCCCGAGCGGGAACGCCGTCGTCGGCGACGTCGGGGAGACGAGCACGTCGACCTGCTCGAAGGCGCGGGCGAAGTCCTGCGCGATGAGCGTGCGGACCTTCTGCGCGGAGCCGTAGTAGGCGTCGTAGTAGCCGCTGGAGAGCGCGTAGGTGCCGATGATGATGCGGCGCTTGACCTCGTCACCGAAGCCGGCCTCGCGGGTGGCCGCCATCACCTGCTCCGCGCTCGGGTCGGGCACGCCCTGCGGGCTGACCCGCAGGCCATAGCGCATCGCGTCGAACTTGGCGAGGTTGCTGCTGGCCTCAGCGGGCAGGATCAGGTAGTACGTCGAGAGCGCATAGTCGAAGCTCGGGCACGAGACCTCGACGATCTCGGCTCCGGCCTTGGTGAGGAGCGCGACGGCCTCGTCGAAGCGGGCCCGGACTCCCGCCTGGTAGCCCTCTCCGCCGAGCTCGCGCACGACACCGATCCGAAGCCCGGACACGTCGGCGCGGCGAGCGGCCTCGACCACAGGCGGGACGGGCGCATCGATACTCGTGGAGTCGAGCGGGTCGTGCCCGCCGATCAGCTGGTGCAGCAGCGCCGCGTCCAGGACGGTGCGGGTGACGGGACCGGCCTGGTCGAGCGACGACGCCAGTGCGATGAGCCCGTAGCGGGACACGCCGCCGTAGGTCGGCTTCACGCCCACGGTGCCGGTGACCGCGGCCGGCTGCCGGATCGAGCCACCGGTGTCGGTGCCGATCGCGAGCGGAGCCTCGTACGCGCCCACGGCGGCCGCAGAGCCGCCTCCGGAACCGCCGGGGATGCGGTCACGGTCCCAGGGGTTGCGGGTGGGGCCGTACGCGGAGTGCTCGGTCGAGCTGCCCATCGCGAACTCGTCCATGTTGGTCTTGCCGAGGATCGGCAGCCCGGCCTCGCGGAGGCGGCGTACGAGGAAGGCGTCGTACGGCGGGACCCAACCCTCCAGGATCCTGGAGCCCGCGGTGGTGGCGATGCCGGCAGTGGCGACGACGTCCTTGACCGCGATCGGCACGCCGGCGAGCGGGTGCAGCTGCTCCCCCGCGGCGCGGCGGGCGTCGACGTCGCGTGCCGTCGACAGCGCACCGTCGGCGTCGAGCGCCAGGAACGCGTTGAGGTCGCCGTCGACGGCGGCGATCCGGTCGAGGTGGTCCTGCGTCACCTCCGCGGACGAGACCTCGCCCGCGGCCAGCCTGTCGGCGATCTCCGCCGCACTCAGACGGATGGTGCTCATGCGTCCTCCCCGAGGATCTTCGGGACGGCGAATCGCTGCTGCTCCACGGCCGGCGCACCCGCGAGCGCCTGCTCGGGTGTGAGCCCCGGAGTGACGACGTCCTCGCGGAAGACGTTGGAGAGCGGCACGGCGTGAGAGGTGGGCGGCACGTCGGCGGCCGCCACCTCGGCGACCTTGGCGACCGACTCGAGGATGACCGTCAGCTCAGGCGTGAGACGGTCGAGCTCGGCGTCGGTGAGGTCGATGCGTGCGAGGTTCGCCAGGTGGGCGACGTCAGCGCGCGAGATCCCGTCGGACAACGGAGAGTCCCTTCGAGCGTGGGTGGGGATTACCGATCCATCCTAGGGCGTCGCCCGAGAGGTCCGGTGCCCGCGCTCACCGGATCTGGCGCACCATCACCGACAGGTAGGCGCCTGCGCTGGAGCCGTAGGAGTCGAAGCCCAGCACGTAGCTCTTGAAGTCGCCCTCCTGACGGGCCGCGGCCGCTCCTGTGAATGCGGCACCGGACTCGTCGGTGAGACCGAGCGCGACCAGCTCCTGACCCACGACCGTGCGGCCCTGCCTCTCGTCGAGAGGTGCGTCGTACGACGAGCTGCGGACCGAGAGGTTCCAGGTGGTCGAGGTGGTCGACGTGGTCGAGGACTTCTGATCCATCCCCATCACGCGGATCGTCGCCGCGCCCTTCTCCTTGCCGCACGAGAGCGAGCCCAGCTCGGTCTGCTCGCAGGTGTAGCCCTGCGCCTCCAGAGTCGGCGTCAACGCCGTGGTGGTGGCCGGAGACGGCCCGCTCGCCGGGACCGACGGAGCATCGGATGCGCGGACCTGGAGGCCGTCGCCGTAGGCGTTGAGCGAGGCCTCGGTCCCCAGGTCCTCAGGCCCCAGCGACGCCTCGTTCTGGACCGCGGCGACCACCTCGTCACCGCGACCCGCGAACAACGCGTCACCGACCAGACGGGCGACGGCCTCGGTGATCGAAGCCGGGTCGTCGACCCGGTAGGCGAGGAGACTGACGGTGTCGACGGCACCGTCGGCGAGGTCGATCCGCAACATCGCCCGCTGCGGCTCCTTTGCGGCGACGAAGTAGTGGCACCGCATCAGCGAGCCCGGGACCGAGGCGTAGCAGGACCACCCGTCCTGCTCGCCCAGCGCCGCCGTCAGGGCAGTGGCGGCGCCCTCGCTCATCGGCTTTCCCTCGCCCGAGTCGTCGGACGAGGACCCAACCTTCTCGGGCTTGCTGGTCGACCCGCTGGCGTCGTCGTCACCGCCGAGAACGGTCATGCCCACGAAGACCATCGCCACGACGAGTGCGACGACGAGGGCGACGCCGCCGGTGACGAGCGCGATCGTCCGTCCACGGTTGCCGCTGCTCGTGACGCCCTGCGGCGCGGGGGCCCACTGCGCGGTGCCCTGACCTGGCTGTGAGGAGTAGCCCGGCTGCGCCGGATAGCTGCTCTGCCCGGGTGGCGGGCCGTACGGCGGCGGGGGCGGAGCCTGCGGCGGGCCCCAGGCCTGCGTCGGCGGGCCCTGATGAGGCGGAGGTCCCTGCGGCGGACCCCAACCCCCCTGCGGGCTCTGCGGCGGACCCCAACCCTGCGCCGGCGGGCCCTGACGGGGCGGAGGTCCCTGAGGCGGACCCCAGCCTTGCGCGGGAGGGCCCTGCGGCGAGGCCCACCCTGGTGGCGGACCCTGCGGTCGGTCGCCGCGGGGAGGCTCGCCATCGGGAGACGGGCTCTGAGGCGGGACAGGCGGCTGCGGGCCGTTCGGGTTCGACATCGGTCCTCCGGGGAAGGGTGCGCTCCATTGTGGACCAGCCACATCTCGTCGCCGACGCCGGAGGGCGACGACCGTCACGACCGATCTGCGGCCGTCCGCGCCGAGGACTCGCCGCCCTCAGGACGGGCGATCAGGCGTCTGCGGCCGGGGCCTCGTCGGCCGCAGGCGGGCCCTCGCGCAGCAGGTCGACGAACCCGGCCTCGTCGAGCAGCGGCACCCCGAGCTCCTCGGCCTTGGTGGCCTTCGTGCCGGCCGCCTCACCGACGACGACAAAGCTCGTCTTCTTGGAGACCGACCCCGCCGCCTTGCCGCCTCGGGTCAGGATCGCCTCGCGGGCCTCGTCGCGCGTGAAGCCCTGCAGGGAGCCGGTCACGACGAGCGTCAGGCCCTCCAGCGTGCGCGCGATCGACGCGTCACGCTCGTCGGCCATCCGGACACCGGCAGCAGCCCACTGATCGACGATGTCGCGGTGCCAGTCGACCCCGAACCACTCCACGACCGATGCCGCGATGGTGGGGCCGACCCCCTCGACGGCAGCCAGCGTCGCCGAGTCGGCGTCGCGGATCGCGTCCATCGTCCCCAGCTCCGCGGCCAGCCCTCGTGCGGCGGTCGGGCCGACGTGCCTGATCGAGAGCGCGACCAAGACCCGCCAGAGAGGTTGCTCCTTGGCGTTGCCGAGGTTGTCCAGGAATCGGCGTCCGTTGGCCGACAGCACCCGGTCTCCGGCCCCGGGCGGGCGCGCGGCCGGCTTGGGCGCGCGGGGGTACCAGGGGACGCGGCGGGGCGGCTGGTCGTCCCGGGAGCACAGACCCCCCGGCTCGGGCAGCCGACCCCCGGCGAGCACCGCCCGCGCCGCCGCCAGGCCCAGCACCTCGATGTCGAGCGCGCCCCGGCTGCCCACGTGGAAGAGACGCTCGCGCAGCTGCGCGGGGCAGCTGCGGGTGTTGGGGCACCGGATGTCGGCGTCGCCCTCCTTGGACGGCGCCAGCGTGGTGCCGCACGAGGGACACTGCGTCGGCATCACGAATGCACGCTCGCTGCCGTCGCGCAGTGCGGGGACAGGCCCGACGATCTCGGGGATCACGTCGCCGGCCTTGCGGAGCACGACGGTGTCACCGATGAGCACGCCCTTGCGCTCCACCTCGGACGCGTTGTGCAGCGTCGCCATCTCCACCGTCGACCCCGAGACCAAGACGGGCTCCATGACGCCGTACGGCGTGACGCGGCCGGTGCGGCCGACGTTGACGCGGATGTCGAGGAGCCTGGTGTTGACCTCCTCGGGCGGGTATTTGAACGCGATCGCCCAGCGAGGCGCACGAGACGTCGACCCGAGCGCCCGCTGCAGCGCGATCTGGTCGACCTTGACCACGATGCCGTCGATCTCGTGCTCGACGTCGTGCCGGTGCTCGCCGTAGAAGGTGATGAACTCCTCGACCTCAGCCATCGTCGGCAGCACACGCACCCGGTCGCTCGTCGGCAGGCCCCAGGCGGCGAGGGCGGCGTACGCCTCGGACTGCCGCTCGGGCACGTAGCCCTCCCGGTCACCGATGCCGTGGCACACCATCTGCAACGGGCGGCTCGCGGTGACCCGTGGGTCCTTCTGGCGCAGCGACCCGGCAGCGGCGTTGCGCGGGTTGGAGAACGGCGTGTTGCCGGCCTCGCTCCACGCCGCGTTGAACTCCTCGAACGCCCGCGTCGGGAAGAAGATCTCGCCCCGGACCTCGAGCAACGACGGCACCGGGTGCTCGTCGGAAGCGGTCAGCCGGTGCGGGATGCCGTCGATCGTGCGGACGTTGGCGGTGACGTCCTCGCCGACCGTGCCGTCACCGCGAGTCGCCGCCCGAGTCAGACGGCCGGCCTCGTAGGTCAGGTTGATCGCGAGACCGTCGACCTTGAGCTCGACGAGGAAGTCGCTCTCCTTGCCCGCCTCCTTCTCGACGCGGGCCCCCCAGGCCGCCAGCTCCTCGAACGAGAAGCAGTTGTCGAGACTCTCCATCCGGCGCCGGTGCCGGACCGGCGAGAACGCCGTCGAGATGCCGCCGCCGACCGTCTGTGTCGGCGAGTCGGGCGTGCGCAGCTGCGGGAACGCGTCCTCCAGCTTGCGCAGCTCGACCATCAGCTGGTCGTACTCGGCGTCGGAGAGGGTCGGCGCGTCCTCGACGAAGTAGCGGGTGCGGGCCTGCTCGATGCTCTCGCTCAGCTCGGCATGTCGCGAGCGCGCGGCGGCCTCGTCCGGAGGGCTCTCGATGCGTTCGTCAGAGGTCGGCACGGACGCCAATCTACCGCTGCCCACGGACAGCCGTACGAGGTGAACCGGGCCTGGCCCGGAGGTCAGCGCACCCGTAGCGTGAACGCCTTCGACCGGTACGGGAGCACGTAGCCCTTCGGCCTGATCGCGACCCGCAGCCTCTGCGTGCCCCGACGGGAGGTCGGCATCTTCAGCACGACGCGCCCGCTGAGCTTCTTGGTCATCGCAGCCGACCGCAGCACCCTGCCTCCGCGGTAGACCGTCACCCGGCCCACGACCCGTCGGAAGCCCGGCGCCGTCGCCCGCACTCGCAGGACGACCCGTTGGCCGCGTCGCGCCGACCGGTCACTGAGCTTGCGGGTGACCTTGAGCTTGGCCTTCGCCACGGCCACCGTCCGGCGGGCGGTCGGGGCGGCGTTCAGGCTCCGCGACCCGGCGTACGAGATCGTGAACGCGCGCCGCTTCGTACGGCTCGGGGTGAGCCTCACGTCGGCGACCCCGCGCGACAGAGCCCGGGAGCCCACGACCCGCGCGCCCTCGCGGACGACGACCGTGCCCGTCGGCGTCTGCCCGTTCGCCCAGGCCCGCACCCGGAGCACGGGCTGCGCCCGCCAGCGCGGGGCACCGACCCAGGCGTGCGACAGCGAGGAGCGGCCCTTCGCCACCCGGAGGGTCGCGGCGGGCGCCGTGGAGCCCGAGATCGCGTAGTGGCCGTCGTAGCGGGCGACGAGCCGGTGGGTGCCACCGGGGAGGTCGCGCCGCAGGCGTACCGTCGCGGCCGCGGCGTACCGGTCGCCCACCCGGGAGACGGTCGCTCGGCCGAGGAGCGTGGAGCCGGCGAGGATGCTGACCGTGCCGCGGGGCACCACGTTGGCGCCCTCCACCGTGACGCGGGCCGAGACCTGGTCGCCGGACGTCACCGATGTCTTGTCGAACGTGGCAGCGGTCGTGGTGGCTGCCTTCGTGACGTTGACCGTGAACGGCGCCGCCTGCCGCCAGGCGACCGCCGCATCCCCGCTGTAGATCACCGCGAGACGTCGCGCACCGGCGTACATGAGCTTGGGGAGCTTGATCGAGGCCTTGCCCGACGCCAGCGTCGCTTGCCCCAGCACGTCTCCGCGCTGGGTGTCGACCACCTGCACGGTGCCGGTCGGGACCCTCCCGGAGGCAGCCACCGTGATCGCGACGTCCACCCGGTTGCCACCGACGGTGTAGGCGGTCGGCGCGGGGGTCGCGGTGATCGTGGGGGTGATCCCGGTGTTCTTCATCAAGGCGCCCACCCGCGTGCGGATCGTGCCCATCTTGGAGTAGAGGTTGCGGCCCGGGCACGCCGTCTGGCCGACGTCACGGTGCCCGACGATCTTGGTGCGCGAGACCTTCTTGCCGGTGTTGGTGGTGAAGGTCCGGTAGCCGGTCGGGATCACGTGGTTGAGGGAGAACTTCCACGCGATCACGCGGGAGATCGTCTCGACCACCGCCGAGGACGCCTGGGCCGACTCGAAGTTGCCGAGGACGGAGATCCCGAACGTCGTCGAGTTGTTGTTGAGCGCGTGCGCGCCGACGACGTTGCGCGCCAGTCCACCCCAGCGTCCCTCCCACGCCTGGCCCCACTTGTCGACGACCACGTTGTAGCCGATGTCCCGCCACTTCAGCGCCTTGGTGTGGTAGGCGTAGATCGCCCGGATCACGGCGGGCACCTCGCCACGCGAGTACGAGTTGGAGCCGGCCGTGTGGTGGACGACGGCGCCCTGGACGGACCCGTAGTCGGGCGCGGAGCGGTCCCGGATGCGCTCGTCGGCTCCCCAGGCCGCCCGCGACTTGATCGAGGGTCTCGGCGTCGCCGCCGACGCCGCCGCGAGGGGCTCGACCTGCTGCGTGGTCGTGGTCGTCCCGAGGTCGAGCAGGTCGACCTGGACGTCGTCGGGGACCGATCCGTCCGGCGTGGCCACGGTGACCTGGATGGCGTCGGACTCGCCGACGATGAGCGGGGCGGTGCCCCCGCGTGCCTTCGCCGCCTCCCGGGAGCCCGGGTCGGGGCCGTCGTCGGTGGCGTCGTCGAGCCGGTACCACTTCGTCCAACCGCTCGTCTCGCGCGTACGGACGTAGGTGACCACCTCGCCGTCGACCGAGCCCCGGTCCCACGTGACGCCCGCGACGCGGAAGTCCTCGGTCGGCAGCTTGGGCGAGTCGACGGCGGTCGCGACGGCGTGCGTGGGGTCCGGTGCCGGACTCCCGTCGGGCGCGAGGGCCCCGTCGACCGGCGGATCGGTGCTCGGCTCGTCGTCAGCGCCGGCGGTGTACGCCGCGAGGGCGTACGTGGTCGGGTCCGGCGTCGTGCCGACGGTCACCGTCTCGTTCCAGGTGACCACGGGAAGAACGACCAGTCCGGCCGCGACGGTCGGTAGGACGGCGAGTGCGATGGCGCTCCGAGATGTGCTCATGCTGACCCCCCAGGGGTGGTGTGCTCCCAGGCAGCGTACGTGAGCCACGTCACGGCGCTACTCGGAGCGAGATCAGAGTTTTGTCGTGGCCGCGACACCGCGCAGAACGCGGCGCGCGTCGTCCGGCGACGCGTCGGCGAGCCCGCAGGGCGGCGACAGGACGGTCCGTGGGACGGTCGCCTCCTCCCCGAACCCGAGCCCGCTGAAGAAGCGGTCGCTCGTACGCCGCATCGCGCTCACGTCGTCGTCGGCAACTCCTGGCCACAGGTCCACCCCGGACTCGAGCACCGAGGCGTACGCGTCGCGCTCCTCGCCGCTCACCAGGCCGAGGTCGAAGGAGATCGCCTCGAATCCGGCCCCTGCGAGCAGCGACAGCGGCACCCGGGGCGCACAGGTGTGGACCACCGGTCGTGCTCCCGCGCCACGCGCCGCGTCGGCGACCTCGCGCAGCGCGGCGTCCACCTCCGGGGGGTGCACCCGCCGGTGGTTCCCGGCGCCGCTCGCGGTCGGGACCTGCCCATCGAGCACCGAACGCAGGCCCGGCTCGTCCACCTGGACGACGATCGAGGCCGCGGGGACGCGGCGACGCACCTCCTCGACGTGGGCGGCCAGACCCGACGCGAGCGACTGGGCGAGCTCTCGGCGGGCTCCGTGGTCGGCCAGCAGGCGGTCGCCCCGCGGACGCTCCATCGTCGCGGCCAGCGTCCACGGTCCGGCGACCTGGACCTTGAGGTCGCCCTCGTAGCCGTCCGCCTCCTCCTCGAGCACGTCGAGGTCGTGGGCCAGGAGCGAACGGGCACGTCGCTGGTCGAGGCCGGGACGGTCCGTCAGACGCCAGCCGGCCGGCTGGAGGTCCGCACCGAGACCGTCGAGGAGGCCGGCCGCCCGCCCGATCATCCCCGCCCCGTCACCGCGCGCCGGCAGCTCGGGCAGGAACGGCAGGTCGAGCGTCTCCAGGACGAACCGGACGACGCCACGGAAGTCCTCCCCCGGCATCGAGCCGATACCGGTCGCGCGCATGCCTGTGGCTCCTCCGTCGACGCTCATCGGACCGGCACCGCACCGGCGACCCGCCGGGTGGCGGAGATCGTCGCGGACCCGACCACACGCGTGCCGTCGTAGACGACGACCGCCTGCCCAGGGGCGATGCCGTCGGCGGGGTCGTGCAGGTCGACGTGCAGCCGGTCGCCGTCGAGACGGACGGAAGCGCGGTGCTCGTCGCCGTGGGCGCGCAGCTGGACCGTGCACGAGAGCTCGCCGTCGGGCGGCGCCCCGCACCACAGCGGCCGGATGCCCACCAGACCGTCGACCGCCAGGTGCTCGCGGGGACCGACCGTCACCGTGCCCGAGACGGGCTCGATGTCGAGGACGAAGCGCGGCCTGCCGTCCGCGGCGGGACGGCCGAGCCGCAGCCCACGACGCTGACCGATCGTGAAGGCGAAGGAACCTTCGTGCTCGCGGAGGACCTCGCCGCCCTCGTCGACGACCACACCGGGACGGGTGCCGAGCTTGTCGTGCAGCCAGCCGGGCGTGTCGCCGTCGGCGACGAAGCAGATGTCGTGGCTGTCCGGCTTGTGCGCCACCTGCAGGCCCCGGCGCTCCGCCTCCCGCCGTACCTCGTCCTTGGTGTCGGTGCCGAGGGGGAACATCGAGTGGGCGATCTGGTCGGCGGTGAGCACGCCGAGCACGTACGACTGGTCCTTGGCGTGGTCGACGGCGCGGTGCATCTCGACCGTGCCGTCCGACGCGGTCTCGAGACGCGCGTAGTGACCGGTCACCACGGCGTCGAAGCCGAGGGCGAGAGCACGGTCGAGGACGGCGGCGAACTTGATCTTCTCGTTGCACCGCAGGCAGGGGTTCGGGGTGCGGCCGGCGGTGTACTCGGCGATGAAGTCCTCGACGACCTCCTCGTGGAACTCCTCGCTCATGTCCCACACGTAGAACGGGATGCCGATCACGTCAGCGGCGCGGCGGGCGTCGTTGCTGTCCTCGATCGAGCAGCACCCGCGCGCTCCGGTGCGGTACGACTGCGGGTTGCGTGAGAGAGCCAGGTGCACGCCGGTCACGTCGTGGCCGGCGTCCTTCGCGCGGGCTGCGGCGACGGCCGAGTCGACTCCCCCGGACATGGCGGCCAGGACACGCATCAGCGCCTCCCCGCCGTCGAGGCAGCACGTGCGCGCTCGTAGATCCCCGGGAGTGTGGCGAGCAGCCGGTCGACGTCGGCCGCGGTCGTGGTGTGCCCCATGCTGAAGCGCAACGACCCGCGCGCCGCGAGGTCGTCCAGACCCATCGCGGTCAGGACGTGGCTCGCCTGAGGCACCCCGGCCGAGCAGGCCGACCCGGTCGAGCACTCGATCCCGGCCGCGTCGAGGAGCATGAGGAGCGAGTCTCCTTCGGCGCCGGGGAACGTGAGATGGACGACGTGCGGCAGACGCGACTGCGGACCGGGCTCCGGGTCGCCGTTGACGACCGCCTCGGGGACCGCCTGACGCAACCCTTCGACGAGACGCCGCCGCAGCGCCTCGAGCCGCGCGGACTCGTCCTCACGGCGGGTGACGGCGAGGTCGACCGCGACCGCGAACGCGGCGATCGCCGCCGTGTTCAACGTGCCGGACCGCAGGTCGCGCTCCTGTCCGCCGCCGTGTACCAGCGGGA
Source organism: Mumia sp. (assembly GCF_028803055.1). Taxonomy (NCBI): domain Bacteria; kingdom Bacillati; phylum Actinomycetota; class Actinomycetes; order Propionibacteriales; family Nocardioidaceae; genus Mumia; species Mumia sp. Next base: position 6,320 of record NZ_JARBCJ010000015.1, on the reverse strand, counting down.
CCGCCTCCAGCTCGCGACGGGCGACCAGGGCGCCGACGCCGGTCGGGCCGCCGACCTTGTGCGAGGCGAGAGACATCGCGTCGAGTCCGCTCGCGGCGAAGTCGACGGGGAGATGGGCGAGCGCCTGCACCGCGTCGCTGTGCACAGGGATGCCGTGCTCGCGGGCGAGCGCCACGATCTCGGGGATCGGCTGCACCGTGCCCAGCTCGTTGTTGGCCCACATGCAGCTGATCAGCGCGACGTCGCTCGGGTCACGCTCGAGGGTGGCGCGCAAGGCGTCGACGTCGAGCCGGCCCACCGCGTCGACGCCGACGAGGTCGACGACCGCCCCCTCGGACTTCTCCAACCAGGCCAGGGAGTCGAGCACGGCATGGTGCTCGATCGCCGACGCGACCGAGCGGCGGCGGGCGGGGTCGGCACGGTGGCGCGACCAGTACAGGCCCTTGACGGCGAGGTTGTCGGCCTCGGTGCCTCCGGACAGGAACACGACCTCGCTGGGGCGGGCACCGATCCGCTGGGCGATCAGCTCACGCGCCTCCTCGACCCGGCGCCGAGCCCGGCGTCCGGACCCGTGGAGCGAGGAGGGGTTGCCTCCCTCGAGCATGGCGTCCTGCATCGCCGCGATCGCCTCGGGGACCATCGGCGTGGTCGCTGCGTGGTCGAGGTAGGAGGTGGTGGCGGGCGCGAGACTCATGACACCTCCAACCTAGTCGCCGGTGTTCTGTGCGTGCGTCCGGTGCCTGCGACGCTAGAGGGATGAAGCACCTTCCGACGGGCCGGATGCGCACTCACGACAAGCATATCGACCTCGTCTACAACCGGATCCTGCCGCTCGACCGAGACGACGCCTGGGCGGCGGTGACGGGTCCTGAGCCGCTCGGCGACATCGAGGTGACGGTGATCGGCGAGAGCGAGCCCGACCATCTCGCGGTTCGCCTCGACACCGGCACCGTGGTCGACGCCTACCTCCGCACACGCGAGGACAGCACGACCGACATGCAGCTGGTGATCCACGACGTCACACCGGCCGACGTCGGCGAGCAGGGCCCTCGCGGCGACTACCTGCTCGGAGTCCTCGGAGCGAGGATCGTCGACGAGCCCGAGCCTGTCTGGACCGACTACTACCCTGCAGGTCGGGCGTACTACGACACGCTCGCCGACCTCGAGGAGGACGACAGCGATGACCGTTGAGGGCACCAGCGCGACCACGTTCGACATCGACGGTGTGGGCACCGTCAACCGGCTGGGATTCGGCGCGATGCGCATCACCGGTCCGGGGATCTGGGGCGAGCCTGCCGACCGTGAGACGGCGCGCGCGGTGCTCCGGCGGGCCGTCGAGCTGGGAGTCGACTTCATCGACACGGCCGACTCGTACGGGCCCGAGGTGAGCGAGTCGATCATCGCCGAGGCGCTGGCGCCGTACGGAGAAGGTCTGACCATCGCCACGAAGGCCGGCCTCGTCCGCACCGGTCCGGACGAGTGGTGGCCGGTCGGCCGTCGTGAGTACCTCCGGCAGCAGGTCGAGATGAGCCTGCGTCGGCTCCGGACCGACGTGATCGACCTCTTCCAGCTGCACCGGATCGACGAGCGCACGCCCCGCGAGGAGCAGTTCGAGACGCTGGCCCAGCTGCGCGAGGACGGCAAGGTCCGAGCGGTCGGGCTGTCGCAGGTCACGGTGGCCGACATCGAGGAGGCGCGGACGTACGTGCCCGTCGTCACGGTCCAGAACCGCTACAACCTCGTCGACCGCTCCTCGGCCGACGTCCTGGCCTACTGCACCGAGCACGGCATCGGCTTCATCCCGTGGGCACCGGTCGATGCGGGCGAGCTCGCCGGGCCGGACGGACCCGTCGGCCACGCGGCCGAGCGGTACGACGCGACACCCGCCCAGGTCGCGCTGGCGTGGCTGCTCCAGACCTCGCCGGTGATGCTGCCCATCCCCGGCACCGGGTCGGTCGCGCACCTCGAGGAGAACATGGCCGCAGCCGCGCTCACCCTCGATCCCGAGACCGTTAATGAGCTGGACCGCGCAGGGTAGCGTCTAGCCATGCATGTCTCGCTCCACCTCCCCCGTTACGACGTCCCCGGTGGCGCGACAGCGATCGCGCCGGCGTACGCCGAGGTGGGCGCGGTCGCCGACGCCGGCGGCCTGCGGTCCCTGTCGGTGATGGACCACTTCTTCCAGATGGAGGGCTACGCCGGTGGTCCGCGCGACCCGATGCTCGAGGCCTACACGACGCTCGGGTTCCTCGCCGCGCGGACGGAGCGGGTCGGGCTCCAGGTCCTCGTCACCGGTGTCCCGTACCGCCATCCCGGGCTGCTGGCCAAGATCGTCGCGTCGCTGGACGTGCTGAGCGCTGGCCGCGCGACCCTCGGGATCGGCGCCGGCTGGTACGAGCGCGAGCAGCGCGGGCTCGGGGTGCCCGTGTGGCCGGCGGGTGAGCGGCTGGCGCGGCTCGAAGAGACGCTGCAGATCGTCACGCAGATGTTCGGCGACGACGACGGCCCGTACGAGGGGCGCTACTACCAGCTCGCGGAGACGCTGTGCGAGCCGAAGCCGCTCGGACCCGTGCCGATCATGGTCGGCGGAGGCGGCGAACGCAAGACGCTGCGGCTGGTCGCGCAGTACGCCGACGCCTGCAACCTCTTCGCGCAGGCCGGCGACGGGACAGACGGCGTGGCGCACAAGCTCGACGTACTGCGCAGCCACTGCGAGGACGTCGGGCGGCCGTACGAGGAGATCCGCAAGACGATCCTCTGGAACGGCTCGGTGCCGCTCGACGGCTCGTTCACGGACTCTCTCGCCCCGTACGCCGAGATCGGCGTCGAGGAAGTGTTCGTGACGCCGTCCGACGACGACCCGGTGGGGTTCGCCCGCGAGCTGGTCGACACCGTCGTCGAGCCGGTCGCTGCGTTGTAGCGGCGGCGCCGTGCCGGGTGGGCCGCGACGTCACAGCCCCTGCGCGGCCCTCCACGCCTCGAACGCCTGCGCAGACGTGTAGGCAGGCTCGTACCCGAAGACCGTCTTGAGCCGTGTGTTGTCGAGCACCGGGCGGAACTGGAGGAACTTCGTCTGCTCGGGGCCGTACTGCGTCAACCGCAGCGGCTTCGCGACCGTGAGCGCCCCGCGGAGCACGACCTCGGGGATCGCCAGCGTGCCCCGTCCGAGGCGCACCGCGATCTCGTCGATCGTCAGCGCCCCGTCGCCCGCGACGTTGAAGGTGCCCGTCACGTCGGCGGTGACGGCGTGCACGACGATCGCGGTGAGGTCGGTGTCCCAGACGAACACGAAGGGTGAGTCGGCCCCCGCGATCTTGAGGAGGCGCTTCTTGCGGAACAGGTCGGTGATCTGGTTGTCGACCCGCTCCCCCAGGATCGTCCCGATGCGGAGCACCGTCTGCTGCAGCTCCGGGTGGTCGCGCCGGGCGTCGGCCAGCATCTCCTCGACGAGCCGCTTGTGCCGGCTGTACGCGAAGGCGTCGTTGCCGCGTACGGGCTGATCCTCGGTGATCCACGCGGGATTGTCGTCGTGGTAGCCGTACGCCGCGCCGCTGGAGGAGACGACGAGCCGGCGTACGCCGTGGGTGAGGGCCGCGTCGAGGACGTTGCGGCTGCCGTCGACGTCGACCCGGTAGGCCACGTCGTCGGTCATGCCGGGGGGCGGGTTCACGATCGAGGCGAGATGGACGATCGTGTCGACCTCGTACGAGGAGACCGCGTCGGACACGGCGCCGGGGTCGGTGACGTCGACCGTCGCGTACTCGACGCCCGTGACCCGCTCGCGCGGCTCCCGCACGTCGGCGCTCACGACGAGCGCGACCCCGGGGTCGGCCGCGAGACCAGGGACGACGGACGAGCCGAGGAAGCCCGAGCCACCGGTGACGAGGACGCGACGACTCATGCCGGCACCTCGACCTTCTCCTCGCGGACGGGTCTGCGCGCCCACAGGGACGCCACCACGAGACCCGCGATGATGTCCCAGATCCCCCACCAGGCGGCGACCAGCGCCATGCCCCCGAGCCCGTCGAAGAACTCGAAGACCAGCAGCAGCCCGAGCCCGGCGTTGCGGATGCCGACCTCGAACGTCATCGCCCGTGTCGACCGGTCGGACAGGCGTGCACCCCGAGCGACGCCGTACCCGAGGGCCATCGCGAGGGCGTCGTGGAGGAAGACGGCGATGACGACGACGCCGATGTAGTCGACGAACACGCCCCAGTTGCTGGCGATGCCGACCAGGATGATGGCGCCGAGCGCGACGAACGCGACCTTGCTGACGATGCCGTGCGCACGCGCGGCGACCCGCGGCCACAGCCGCGCGATCGTGATCCCGAGGACGAACGGCAGGCCGATCACGAGGAGGACCTCGCTGAGCATGTCCCAGGGGCTCACCTCGATGTCGGTGAGGAAGTTCTGACCGGTCGGGTGGAGGCCGCCCCAGAAGGCGAAGTTGAGCGGCATCAGGAAGATCGCCAGCACGTTGCCGACCGACGTCATCGCGACCGAGAGCGCGACGTCACCGCGGGCGCGGTGGGTGAGGATGTTCGAGACGTTGCCGGGAGGGCAGCACGCCACGAGGATCATGCCGAGCGCGATCGACCCGCGGACGTTGAGCAGCAGCGTGAGAGCGAAGGTGATCGCGGGCAGCAGGAGGAACTGCCCGGCGATCGCGACTCCCATCGCCAAGGGCTTGCGTGCGGCGGCACGGAAGTCCTCGAGCCGCGTGTCGAGGGCGATGCCGAAGAGGATCGTGCCGATGACGATCTTGAGCAGCGTCAGCGACGACTCGTTGAACGAGATGCTGATCGCGTCGACGTCGCCGGCGGCGAGGAACACGAGGTCGGTCACGAGAGCTCCTCGATCGCGGCACGGACCGCCGTACGGTAGGCGTCCTTGTTGACGTAGTAGCTCATGCGCTCCAGGCCGAGGTAACGGTAGCCGCCGGACAGGTCCGGCAGCGGGCCACGGGTCTTGGCGGCGAACGCCTCCGCCTGGGCCGGGCGTGTCCGCCGAGCATCGACGTACGACGCGATCAGCTCGGCCTGCTCGTAGCGGCCCTGCCAGCCGAGCCCCGACGCCTCGACCATGCCCATCACGAAGAGGTCGTCGCGCTCGGGAGTGAAGATGTTGAGGTAGAGCTGCGGCGACCAGCCGTTCCAGCGCAGCAGGGCCGGATCGATGAACGGGTAGTGCAGCGTGTAGCCCGTCGCGAGCACGATCGTGTCGTAGTCGCGGCTCGTGCCGTCACGGAAGTGCACCGTCGAGCCGTCCACGTGGTCGACATCGGGCTTGATGCTGAGGTCGCCGTGGCCGAGGTGGTGGAGGATCAGCGAGTTCACGATCGGGTGCGACTCGTAGATCTTGTAGTCGGGCTTGGGGAAGCCGAGCTTGACGGGGTCACCGGTGAAGAGCTTGAGCACGCGGGTGTCGATCGCCTGCTTGACCCGAGGAGGGAGCGGCTTGCCCTGGTTGAGCGTGTCCGCGGGCTTGCCGAAGAGATACTTCGGCACGAAGTAGTAGCCGCGCCGCACGCTCATGTCGACCGATGCGGCGTGGTGCACCGCGTCGACGGCGATGTCGCAGCCCGAGTTGCCGGCGCCGATGATGAGGACGCGCTTGCCGGCGAAGGTGGTCGCCTTCTTGTACGCGCTGGTGTGGAACACCTCGCCGTCGAACTGGCCCTTGAGCTGGGGCAGGTTCGGCTCGGACAGGGTGCCGTTGGCGATGACGACTCCGGAGACACGGTCGGTGCTCGTCGAACCTGAGGACACCTCGCGGGTCGTGACCACCCAACCCCCGTCGGCGTGCGGCTCGACGCGGGTCACCTCCGTGCCGAAGCGATAGTGGTCGCGGAGACCGAAACGGTCGGCGTACGCGCGGAAGTAGCGCTTGAGCTCACGGTGGCTCGGGTAGTCGGCGACCTCGTCGCCCATCGGCATCTCGGCGAACTGGGTCGTGGTCTTGGAGGAGATCAGGTGCGCCGACTCGTACATCGTGCTGCGCGGCCCGTCGATGTCCCACAGGCCGCCGACGTCGTCATGGAGCTCGTACCCGACGACGTCGAGGCCGCGCTTGGTCAGTGCCCGGGTGGCCGCGAGGCCGGACGGGCCGGCGCCGATGACGGCGTACGGAAGTGCGGGCGGGGCATCGCCACCTGTTGTGATCTTGGACACGCGCCCTAGTGTGCCAGACGGTTTGCGGCTGCTGGAGGGTATCCCAGAAGATCCTCCCGTTCGGCCGCCTTCCACTCATCGTGGGGCGAACGGGCGAACCGCCCCCGCCGGCCTCAGTGGAAGTCGCGCGACGTCGTCCGCATCGTGATG
>NZ_JARBCJ010000159.1:0-7908 GCF_028803055.1 Mumia sp. | reverse complement strand
GCGGCAGGCGAGCTCAAGCACGGCCCGATCGCCGTGATCGAGCCAGGGCTGCCGGTCTTCGTCGTGGTGCCGCCCAAGGGCCGCGACCAGCTCCACGACAAGGTCATCAGCAACATCCAGGAGATCCGGGCGCGCGGTGCGCGGACGGTGGTGCTGGTCGAGGACGGCGACACGTCGGTCGACCCGTACGCCGACGTCCTCATCCGGCTCCCGAAGGCGCCGACGCTGCTGCAGCCGGTGCTGGCCGTCGTCCCGCTGCAGATCTTCGCCGCCGAGCTCGCCACGCTGCTCGGCCACGACGTCGACCAGCCGCGCAACCTGGCGAAGTCCGTCACGGTCGAGTGATCGTCGGGATCGGCGTCGACGTGGTCGACGTCGAGCGCTTCGCCGCCGCGCTGGAGCAGACTCCGGCGCTGCGTGAGCGGCTCTTCGCGCCCGGCGAGCGGACCGGTGCGCCGGTGGTGCTCGCGGGGCGCTTCGCCGCCAAGGAGGCGCTGGCCAAGGCGCTGGGCTCGCCGGGCGGGCTCTCCTGGCACGACGCCGAGGTCGGGCGTTCCGCGTCCGGACGACCGACGCTGACGGTGACCGGCGCTGCCGGCGCTCGCGCCGCGGAGCTCGGTGTGGTTCGGTGGCACCTGTCGATCGCCCACGACGGGCCGGTCGCCACCGCGTTCGTCGTGGGAGAGGGTTGACATGCTGCACGCACACACCGTCGCCGACGTCCGCGCCGCCGAGGCCGCCCTCATGGCGCGAGTCCCACCGGGCTCGCTCATGCGCTGGGCGGCGGCCGGCCTCGCGGCGTACGTCCGGGAGGTCGCTCCCGGACCGAGACCCGTCGTCTTCCTGGTCGGCACCGGAGACAACGGCGGAGACGCGTTGTACGCCGCCGCCGAGCTGGCGGGTGAGCGCATCGTCGCGGTCGCGTTCGCCGACCCGGCCCGGGTGCACGTCGACGGGGCACGTGCCGCGCAGGCTGCGGGGTGTCGCCTGGTCGACTCGCCGACGGGCTTCACGGTGGTCGTCGACGGTGTCGTCGGGATCGGCGGCTCGCCGGGGCTCCGGCCGCCCGTCGACGGCTGGCGGGCGATCCTGGAGGCCGAGCGGCCGTTCGTCATCGCGGTCGACGTGCCGAGCGGTGTCGACGTGGACGGCGCCACCGTGCCGGAGTCGTTCCTCGCCGCCGACGCGACGTGCACCTTCGGGACCTACAAGAACGCGCTGCTGGTGGACCCCGCGGCGCGCTGGGCCGTGCACGGAGCGCTGCCCCGGCTGGTCGACATCGGCCTCGGCCCCTACCTCCCGGCGCCGTCCGTCGAGGCGCTGGAGGCCTCCGACAACCGGCTGCTGATGGCCGTCCTCGCCCCGACCCTGGACCAGCGGCGGACCTCGCCGACGCAGAAGTACGCGCGCGGCGTCGTCGGTGTCGCTGCCGGGTCGTCGGCGTACGCCGGCGCCGCGCAGCTGTGCGTCCGCGGCGCGCTGGCCGGTGTCGCGGGGATGGTGCGGTTCGTCGGCGAGCCGGCGCTGGCCGCCCGGGTGGTCGACCGGTGCCCGGAGGTCGTCGCCCACACCGACGCGGCCGAGCGCGGCCGCGTCCAGGCGTGGGTCGTCGGCTCGGGCGGAGGTGACGACGCGTCCGAGCGGCTGCGGATGGCGCTCGAGGACGAGGTCCCGGTCGTGGTCGACGCGGACGCGCTCCAGCACCTCCCCGACCGCCTCGCCGTCCCGGCCCTCCTGACCCCGCACGCCGGTGAGCTCGCGCGGATGCTCGACGTCGAGCGGTCGGCGGTCGAGGCCGACCCGCTCGGCCATGCGACCCGCGCGGCGGAGCGCTGGGGCGCGACCGTGCTGCTCAAGGGCGCACGCACCCTCGTCGCCTACCCGGGCTCACCCACGCGGGTGAACCTCACCGGGACGCCGTGGCTGGCCACCGCCGGTGCCGGCGACGTCCTCGCCGGCCTTGCCGGGTCGTTCCTCGCCGCGGGGGCGCACCCCCGAGACGCGGGCTCGCTCGCGGCCTTCGTGCACGGTGTCGCGGCGGTCACTGCGTCGGCCGGCGGCCCGGTGACCGCCGGGCAGGTCGCCGACGCCGTTCCCGCGGTGATCACGGCGTGGCGCAACGGCCTCCTCGACGAGTCGCAGGTACGCGACTGGAGGGACCGGTGACCGCCCCGGCGGAGGCGGTCGTCGACCTCGACGCCTACCGGGGCAACCTCGCGGTCCTCCGTACGGCTGCGCCTGACGCCCTCCAGATGGCGGTGGTCAAGGCGGATGCGTACGGGCACGGCGCGGTCGAGATCGCGGGCGCGGCTCGCGAAGCCGGTGCGGAGTGGCTCGGCGTCGCCACGGTCGAGGAGGCGTTGGTCCTGCGGCGAGGCGGTGACACCGGACCCGTGCTGGCCTGGCTCTCGCCGGCGGGGGCGGACCTCGCTCCGGCGATCGACGCCCGGGTCGATGTCGCCGCCGGATCGGTGTCCCAGCTCGATGCCGTCCTCGAGGCGGGCGCCACGGAGCGACCCCGTGTGCACCTCAAGGTCGACACCGGCATGGCCAGGGGTGGCGTACGCGGCGAGGAGCTGACCGCGCTGTTCGAGGCGGCCCGCGACGCCCAACGCTCGGGACGGCTCGAGATCGTCGGGATCTTCTCGCACCTGGCCTGCGCCGACGAGCCGGCGAGCCCGGTCAACGGTGCCCAGGAGCATGCGTTCGCCGCCGCGGTCGCCGAGCTGGCGTCGCTCGGAGTGGAGCCGCAGCTGCGCCATCTCGCGAACTCCGCGGCGACGCTGACACGGCCGAGCACCCACCACGACCTGGTGCGCGTCGGCATCGCCTCGTACGGACTGAGCCCTGGCCCGGCGATCGGAGCGCCTGCCGACCTGGGTCTGACGCCCGTCATGACGCTGCGGACCGCGCTCTCCCTGGTCCGCCGCGTGCCTCCGGGCACCGGCGTGTCGTACGGGCACACCTTCGTCACCAAGCGCGAGACGACGCTCGGTCTCGTCCCGCTCGGCTACGGCGACGGCATCCTGCGGGCCGCGTCCAGCAAGGCGCCGGCCTGGGTCGGCGGCCACCGCGTGAGGATCGCGGGCCGGGTCTGCATGGACCAGATCGTGCTCGACCTCGGCGACCTCGAGGCGCAGCGCGGTGACGAGGTCGTCCTGTTCGGCCCCGGAGATCGGGGCGAGCCGCTCGCCGAGGACTGGGCGGTGGCGGCGGGCACGATCGGCTACGAGGTCGTCACTAGGCTTGGAGGCAGGATCGTCCGGCGCTACGCAGGCTCCCCGCGACCGGCACACTGACGTGCCGCGACGCCGCTCGGAGTCGGTCGTCGCTGCCACAGAGGAGGAGCAACGCATGGACTGGCGCAAGGTGGGGGCGTACGCGGCGGTGGCCGCAGGGACGGTCGCGGCGGCCGGTGCCACGGCTGCTGCCGCCCGCGTCGCGACCGACCGCCAGCGGGTGCGTCGTCGCTCCCGCCGAGGTGACGCGATGGAGTTCGGGACGCTGCACGTCCCGGCGGTGACCGTGCCCGCGACCGACGGCGTCCCTCTCCACGTCGAGGTAGAGGAGCCCGACGACCTGGAGGCGGGCGACCGGCCCACCATCGTCTTCTGCCACGGCTGGGTCCTCGACCTGGACTGCTGGCACTACCAGCGCGCCGCGCTGCGCGGGCAGGCGCGGATGGTGCTCTGGGACCAGCGTGAGCACGGCAGCTCAGGAGACGGGTCGCCGGAGAGCTGCACGCTCGACCAGCTCGGCGACGACCTCAAGTCCGTGATCGACGCCGTCGCGCCGGAGGGTCCCCTGATCCTCGTGGGTCACTCGATGGGCGCGATGACCGTGATGTCGTTCGCCGCCCAGTACGGCGACGTCGTCCGTGACCGCGTCGTCGGTGTCGTCCTCATGGGCACCAGCGCCGGCGACCTGGTCCGTCCCAAGGACCCGCTGGCCCTCCTGCACCCGTGGCTCCCGCGCCTCGGGCCGCTCGTGGCGGCGGCCCGCCGCCGCGACACGGACCCCCGCACCCGCGCCGTCGCCCGCGGACCCACGTCGTCTGCCAAGTACGCCGACATGACGGACGAGATGATCGCCCGGTCCCGGGACCGGGCACTGTGGGACTTCGCCGGCAACTTCGTCGACCTGGACCTGTATGACGCCCTCGACGTGCTGCCGGGGCGACGCACGCTCGTCATGGGCGGGACCAAGGACCGGCTGACGCCGTTCCGCCACTCGCGCCGGCTGGCGGAGATGATCGACGGGTCCGAGCTCATCGCGTACGAGGGTGCCGGCCACATGATGATGCTCGAGCGCCACGAGGAGGTCACCGCTGCCATCGAAGGGCTGTGGGGATCGGCCGAGCCGGCCGTACGGAGCGGGGAGGGCTGGCCCGCATGACCGGCTCCACGCTGCCCAACTTCCACGCCCTGAACGTCTTCGACGCCCCGCCGGAGCGTGCTGCCGACGTGCTCGCGGTGATCCGTCGTTCGTTCGGCGCCCGGCCCGTGCTCGACCCGCCGTCGACCGCGTTGACCGAGAGCGTGGAGTCGGTCCGTGAGGCCCTCGCCGAGGGTGGCGGACTGCTCGTCGAGCGCCGGGGCAAGCCGATCGGCGCCATGCTCTACGACACGTCGCGGCCGGGCCTGCTCGGCTTCCGTCGTGTCTCGGTCGACCCGGACCACCAGGACCGCGGCGTCGCCTCGGCGATGGTCGGCGTCGCCGAGGACACCGCCGAGGAGCGCGGTCTGGACGGCGTCTGGCTCGACGTGCGCGAGGAGCTCCCGGAGAACGTCACGTTCTGGACGCGCCGACGCTACTTCCCGGTCCGGCAGCACGGCACGACGATCGAGTTCGGCAAGACGCTGTGGCTCGCGCGCGAGCTCCCCACCGCCGAGGACGCGCACGCCTTCGGAGTCCGGCTCGCCTCGTTGCTGCAGGCGGGTGACGTCGTGGTGATGTCCGGCGGTCTCGGTGCGGGCAAGACCACGCTCACCCAGGGGATCGGGGAGGGCCTCGGCGTGCGCGGTCCGGTCACGTCACCGACCTTCGTCCTCGCCCGTACGCATCCGAACCTGGCCGGGGGCCCACCGCTCGTCCACGTCGACGCCTATCGGCTCGGCGGTGCGCTCGAGCTCGACGACCTCGACCTCGACACCGCCACGGAGGACTCGGTGACCGTCGTCGAGTGGGGCGCAGGGATGGCCGAGGACCTCAGCGACTCCTGGCTCGAGGTACGGCTGGAGCGGCGCGCGGCGACGGTCCTCGACCCGCTGGGCGCCGAGGCGCCCGAGCGTGCGGACGTCGACGACCACGACGTACGCCTCGTCACGGTCAAGCCGCACGGGGTGCGGTGGGCGAGGGTCCCGCTGCGGTCGACGCTGCTCGGTCCCGGCGCGGTCGCGCACTCGGCGCAGGCCCGCGGCCTCGAAGAGCCGAGACCACTGTGAGCGTCACCACGCCTGGCGTAACCTGTGCCCCGATGCTGATCCTCGCCCTCGACACCGCCGCACCGGCGACCTCGGTCGCCCTCCACGACGGGACCACTGTGCTCGCCTCCGACTCGCGCCCCGGCGCGATGAGTCACGGCGAGATGCTGGCGCCGGCGATCGCCGCCGTCCTCGCTCGGGCGGGCGTCGACCGCCGCGACGTGACCGATGTCGCCGTCGGCGTCGGGCCCGGGCCGTTCACCGGCCTGCGGGTCGGTGTGGTGACGGCGCGGACGTTGGCGGTGTCGCTGCACGCGCGGCTGCACGGTGTCTGTTCGCTCGACGTCATCGCCGCCGAGGCGGTCGCCGCAGGTGCGGTCGAGGACGCGTTCGTCGTCGCCACTGACGCCCGTCGCAAGGAGGTCTACTGGGCGGAGTACACGCCGCGCGGTGAGCGCGTCGGTGATGCCGACGTGATGCGGCCCGCCGACCTCGCGGCACGCCTGCCGTCGACGATGCCGGTGCTCGGACGAGGAGCGGACCTGTACGCCGAGGTCCTCGCTCGCGTCGACGGACCCGCCGACCCCGATGCCGGGGTGCTCGCCGGCATGGTGGCAGCGGGGACGGCGGTCGAGGTGGGCACCGAGCCGCTCTACCTGCGGCGTCCCGATGCCGCTCCGGCGGTCCAGCGCAAGCGCGCGTCGGCGTGATCCGCCCTGGGATGCCAGGCGACCTGGACGCGTTGACCTCGCTGGAGGACGCTGCGTTCGGTCGTGAGGCGTGGTCGAAGGAGCAGGTCGCCGACGAGCTCGACGGCGCGAGCCGGCACGTGGTCGTGGCCGAGGAAGCCGGCGCCGTGATCGGCTACGGCAGCCTGGTCGTCGCCGGGGACACCGCGGACGTGGTCCGGATCGCGGTGCTGCCCGGGCGGCGCAGGACGGGGGTAGGGCGCCGGCTTCTGGCGGCGCTGCTGGGGGAGTCCGAGCGACGAGGCGTGGAGCGGGTGCTGCTCGAGGTGGCATCCGACAACGTCGCGGCGACCGGGCTGTACGAGGCAGGGGGCTTCGTCGCGATCGCGACGAGGCCGAACTACTACCGCTCGGGCGCGGACGCCGTCGTCATGGAACGCCGCGTGGTGCCCCGAAGGGATGGCTGATGTACCGGCTGCCGTCGGGAACACCGTGGGAGGAACGGTACGGATACGTGCGCGCGGTCTCGTACGGACCGCACGTCGCGATCGCCGGCACCACGGCGACCGTCAACGGGACCGTGATCGGGGTCAACGACCCGTACGTGCAGACCATGGTGGCGTTCGGGATCGCGATGGACTCGCTGCGCAAGTGCGGGCTCGACGCCCAGCACGTGGTGCGGACCCGCATGTACGTCATCGACATCACCGATGCCGACGAGGTGGGCCGCGCCCACCGGGAGCTCTTCGGCTCCACGCCGCCGGTGTCGACGATGCTCGAGGTCAACCGGCTGATGCATCCCGACCATCTCGTCGAGGTGGAGATCGACGCCTACGCCGAGGGTCGCTGAGGGATCGCTGAGGCGCCCCTCCTCCGGTACGTTCGGGCGTCATGGATAGGCAGCAGCACGTGCTCTCGACCGCAGACGGTGGACGACTGGCCGTGACCCGTTGGCCGGCGGAGGGCCCCGCCGTCGTGCTCCTGCATGCCGGTGTGGCGGACAGTCGATCGTGGGCAGCGGTGGCGGACGCGCTCGTCGACGACGGTCTCGATGTCGTCGCTTACGACAGACGGGGCTACGGGGCGAGTCCCGCCGCCGATCCGACCTCGACCTTCACGCACGTGGCGGACCTGATCGAGGTCCTCGACGACCTGGCGCTCGAGCAGGTCTTCCTCGTCGGCAACTCCATGGGCGGGGCCGTCGCGCTCGACGCGGCCCTGCTGCACCCGGATCGCGTCACAGGGGTCTTGCTCGTCGGCGCCGGCGTGTCGGGCATGACCGACGAGGACACTCCGTTCGACTGGCAACCAGATCCAGCCTCAGGCCCCCTCATCGACCGCGCTGATGATCCGTCCCTGAGTGTCGACGCTCGGATCCGTGCGCTCACGCACCTGTGGCTCGACGGCCCGGGGACGGCCGAGGGGAGGGTCGGCGGCCCACCTCGGACGCTGTTCGAGGCCATGAATCGAACCATCCTCGACGTCGCCGCTCCCGAGTCGGCGGGAGACGCGGGGCTCGACGCCTGGACGCGGCTCAGCGAGCTGACCGTGCCGGTGCTGACCACGTGGGGTGAGCACGACCTGCCTTGCGACCTCCCGTTCTACGAGGAGACCGCTCGTCGCATCGGCCAGGGCCCGGGTCGTGTCCTGCCGGCGGTGGCGCACCTGCCCGGCCTCGAGGAGCCGGAGCTGGTGGCGCAGCTGATCCGGGACGAGGCGCCGCATCCGAGCCACCACTAACCTACGCGACCGTAGGTCGGTAGGGTTGCGGGATGCGCGACATCACGTACCCGCCC